>OMIJ01000086.1 GCA_900299065.1 Hyphomicrobiales bacterium | reverse complement strand
GCCAAACAGGATGCCTGTGTCTTCATCCGGAATGAATCCTTTGGGGGATTTAATATACATGGTGATGGTTCCGATCACCACGGCGATGAGAACAAGCATAACCAGCCAAGCCTTGTCGAGCGCATAAGGCAGAGAGCGTGCATAAAGTGCAATCAGCTTCTCCAACCCGCCTTCAAATAGACGATCAAACCGATTGGGTGGTCTGTCATTGGCTTTTGGCATTAAATGCGCACAAATGGTTGGCGTGATTGTCAGGGAGACAAAGGCCGAGATGATGATCGCAAAACTTAAAGTGAGCGAAAATTCCCGAAATATGCGTCCCGGGACGCCAGACATAAACAGCATAGGAATGAAAGCGGCGATCAGGGAAATCGAAATCGAAATTACCGTAAAGCCTATTTGCTGCGTGCCCAGAAAGGCGGCTTTCATCGGGGTCAGGCCTTTTTCAATATTGCGATGAATATTTTCGATCATCACAATTGCATCATCGACCACAAAACCAACCGATATGGTGACCGCCATTAACGACATATTATCGAGGGAATAACCGACCGCCCACATCGCCGCAAAAGTGCCTCCCAAAGATAGGGGCACTGTAATAGCAGCGGCAAAAGTGGCAGCAGCGCGACGCAAAAACAAAAAGACAACCATTGTGACAAAGCCGACCGATAAGGCGAGCATATACTGGATGTCATGCACCGAAGCGCGGATCATCATTGTGCGGTCGAGAACGACTTCAAATTGCAAACCTGCAGGAACCCAGCGCTGCAGATCGGGCAAAATAGCTTTGACTGAATCGACCGTGGCAATGACATTGGCATCTGATTGCTTGGTGACATTGACAAGCACGGCAGGGCGACCATTCAACCAGGCAACCGAGCGCGTATTGCGCACGCCTAATTCTAGATCAGCCACATCAACAAGGCGAATGGGTGTGCCATTGCGTACTTTAACAATGATGCGGCCAAATTCAGCCGGATCAAATCCCAATTGGGGAATGGAGAGAAGCTGGCTCTGGTCTGCACCGTCAAATCCGCCCAGCGGACTTAAGGCATTGGCCCCTGTGATGGCGAGACGGACATCCTCAAATGACAAACCCATTGCCGCCAGACGCGATTGATCAATGCGCACCCGAATGGCTGGCTGCTCAGAGCCATTAATAGTGACCTCGCCAACACCTTTGACCTGCGCAATGCGCTGCGCCACCGTCGTATCCGCAATATCAAAAAGCGCGCTGGCCGGCAGAGTGTCCGACACAAGCGCAATGACGAGAACAGGCTGCGCGGCAGGATTGACTTTGCGAAAACGCGGCAATTGCGGCAAATCGCCGGGCAAATCCGGCACAGCCGCATTCAGGCCCGCCTGAACATCGCGTGCAGCACTATCAATCGAGCGCGTCAATTCGAACTGTACGGTGATACTGGATGTATTGATCGAACTTGATGACGTAATCTCCGTCACGCCCGATATCGTACTCAAAGCGCGCTCGAGCGGAGCCGCAACACTGGCCGCCATGGTTGTTGGATCTGCACCGGGCCGATTGACCGAAACACGAATGGTTGGAAATTCGACATTTGGCAGGCTGGAGACGGGTAACAGCGGATAGGCGAGAACGCCCATCAATAATAAAGCGAGACCTAAAAGTGTGGCGCCGACTGGCCGTCGCAGGAAGGGTGCGGAAATATTGATCATTCCGCCACCTTTGAGGCCATAGCGGAATCAACATCCCCCACCCCTTGCGCCCCCCTTAACCGCAAATGCAAACGCTCAAGCGCAAGATAGACGACCGGGGTTGAGTAGAGTGTCAATAATTGACTGAGCAGCAATCCGCCAATGATGGTAATGCCTAGGGGGACACGAAATTCAGCTCCCGGCCCGCTCGCCAAGGCCAAAGGTATTGCACCTAGCAAGGCAGCCAGAGTCGTCATCATAATCGGGCGAAATCGCAGTTGACAGGCCTTCACAATGGAGTGCTCTGGCGATAAGCCCTCCTCGCGCTCGGCAGCAAGGGCAAAATCAATCATCATAATGGCATTTTTTTTCACAATGCCCATTAAGAGAATAATGCCAATCAGCGCAATGATCGACAGATCATGACCCAACAGCAAGAGCGAGAGCAGCGCACCGACCCCCGCCGAGGGCAAAGTGGTCAAAATGGTGAATGGGTGAACAAAGCTTTCGTACAAAATACCCAAGACCAGATAAATAGTCACAATGGCTGCGAGAATGAGCCAGGGTTCGGATTCTAGCGAGCGCTGGAATTCAGCGGCATCTGCATTGAAAGAGCCTGAAAGAGAATCCGGCACGCCCACTTCATGACGCAGGCGCTCAACCTCGCGCACAGCATCACCCAGCGACTCCCCGGCAGCAAGATCAAAGCTGATTGTTGCCGCCGGAAACTGCTCCTGATGCGCAATGGACAAGGGCGCCGTCACGCGCTTGATCAATGCAAAAGATTCCAAAGGTGTCTGGATCCCGCCCGCGCCCGTGACAAAAAGTTTCTGGAGCGCGGAGGGATCTGTTTGATATTGCGGGGCCGCCTCGAGAATTACGCGATATTGATTGGATTGCGCATAAATAGTGGCAATTTGACGCTGACCAAATGCACTATTTAGCGTATCGGCAATATTTTGAATCGATACGCCCAGACGACCGGCTTTTTCACGATCAATGTCGACTAAAAGCTGCAAGCCACCTTCCTGGGTCTCAGATGCGACATTGCGCAAAAGAGAGGATCGCGCCAATTGCTTGGCAAGAGCTTGCGACCATTTTGCCAGTTCATCAGCATCGGCTGACGCCAAAGTATATTGAAACTGCGATCTGCTGGAGCGTGTACTGATTTGAATATCTTGCGCAGCCTGGATGTAAAGCTTTGCACCAGGCAGGTCCGAAATGCGCTGGCGCAACCGCTCGGCAATGATCTGCGCTGAATCCCGTTGCTGATGGGGGCGCAAGGTGATGGTCATTCGTGATGTGTTCAGAGTGGTGTTGAGAGAGCCAATTCCTACAACACTGACAACCCCTGTGACATCACGATCCTCGCGCAATTTTGTACTGACCTCGTCTTGCAGGCGAACCATTTCGGTAAATGATACATCCGCAGAGGCCTCCAGAACTGCCGTTAAAAGGCCGGTATCTTGAGGTGGCAGAAAGCCTTTGGGAATGATGATATAGAGCCAAACCGTCAGACCAGCCGTTAGAATAGTCAGCCAAATCATTAATGTTTGATGGCGCAGCACACTTTCCAGCGAAGTCGCATAGATGCGCCCCATCCATAAAATCGGCGCATCAAATAGACGCATCAGGCGACCTGGACGATCAAAGGCGGATGAACGCAACAAACCGGCGCACATCATTGGCGTGAGCGTCAGCGAAATCACCGCTGAAACGATTACTGCGAGGGTTAATGTCAAGGCAAATTCGCGGAACATCCGCCCGACCAGTCCGGTCATAAACAAAAGGGGAATGAAGACGGCAATCAACGAACAGGTGAGCGAGACAACAGTGAACCCGATTTCACGCGCGCCATCCAATGCGGCCTGCAACGGTTTTTTGCCGCCCTCAAGATTGCGAACGATATTTTCGATCATCACAATTGCATCATCGACAATGAACCCGGTTCCTATAGTCAGCGCCATAAGGGAGAGATTATCGAGGCTGAAATTAAACAACCACATTGTCGCAAAAGTAGCCAGAATTGATAAAGGCAGGGCCACGGCAGCAATAACTGTGGCTGGCACGGTGCGCAGAAACAACAACACGACCAGAACGACCAGCGCCGCACTCAAAACAAGCGTAAATTCGACATCATTAATCGACGCCCGAATGGTCGTGGTGCGATCATTGACCACATCAAATGTGACGCCTGCAGGTATCGAGCGCTGGATGCGCGGAATTTCCTGACGCAGACGCTGCATAGTCTGCACAATATTAGCGCCGGGTTGCTTTTGCACATCAATGATTACGGCAGGCTGGCCATTCGACCATCCGCCGACGCGCACATTCTCGAGACCATCAATGACCTCTGCGACATCGCGCAATAAAACGGGAGTGCCATTGCGGCTGGCGATTACAATATCGCGATAGGCTGTTGCGGCCGTAATCTGATCATTGGCAGCGATGATATAGGATTGTTGTGCCCCATCCAGCGCGCCTTTTGAGCCTGCGACATTGGCGCCAATAATGGCAATGCGTAATTCCTCGACACCGATTTTGTAAGCGGCCAGGCGCGCCAGATCAACTTGAATGCGCACAGCAGGACGTATGCCGCCCTGCACGCTCACACGGCCAACGCCGCCGATTTCTGACAAACGGGGCGAGATCAATGTATCAGCAAGATCACTAAGCACGCGTTGCGGCGCCGTAGCTGAGGTCAACGCTAAAGTGACAATAGGTGCATCGGCCGGATTCACTTTGGAATAAACCGGCGGATAAGGAAGATTGCGCGGCAGGGTCGAACTGGCCGCATTGATGGCGGACTGTACATCTTGCGAGGCGGCATCAATGTCGCGATCAAGATCAAATTGCAGAGTGATCTGGCTCAGTCCGAAAGAACTGACCGAGGACATCATCTGCATGGAGGGGATTTGCCCAAATTGCCTCTCCAGCGGAGCGGTCACGAGCGCGGCGACAGTATCAGGATTGGCGCCGGGAAATTGGGTTGTGACCTGAATGGTTGGAAAATCGACCTGTGGCAGAGAAGACACCGGCAGTCGCATAAAGCCCAGAACCCCGCACAAGAAGATGGCAATGCCCAACAAAGATGTGGCAACAGGCCGCAGAATGAAGGGCGAGGAAATACTCATCCGGGCATCACTTTGACATCGGCCGGCCCCAGATCGCCGCGGCGCTGGCGGCGGCGCTGCTGTGTCTCGGGCGTTTCTTTGGGTTGATTGGCTTTGTCTTGTTCAGGTGTAAGGGCGCTGACCTTCGCGCCATCGCTGATGCGCGCAAAGCCTGTGGTCACCACCATTTGATCAAGCTCAACGCCCCCCTCGATCACTGAAAGCGCTTCATCCTGACGGCCAACACTCACATCGGTTTTTTTGACAGTTGAGTCGTCCCGCACAACATAAACAAAGGGACCTGTCGGCCCGCGTTGAACGGCCGATGTTGGCACAACTTTGACGTTTTTAAGGACATCAACAAAAATGCGAATATTCACAAATTGTCCCGGCCAAAGATGATCCGCTTCATTTTTGAAGGAAGCTTTCACTTTGATTGTGCCGGTGGTTGTATCCACCTGATTGTCGAAGACCTCAATGCGCCCCTCTTCAATCACACTCACATTGTCTGCTTCAAGCGCTTGAGCGCGTACAAAGCCGCGCGCCATAGCCATATTCAGCCCGCGCAATTGCTGTTGCGGAAGATTAAACAGAGCGCCGATCGGTTGCATTTGCGTAATCGTTACAAGGCCGGCGCTATCGGAGGAGCGGATGATATTGCCCACATCCACAGTGCGTAATCCCGTGCGCCCATCAATCGGGGCGCGGATCGTGGCATAATCAAGAATGGTGCGCGCATTATCGATGGCGGCCTGATCAATCTGCACCAGAGCTTGTAATTGCGCGACAATTGCTTTTTGCGTGTCAGCCTGTTGGCGAGAGCCAAAATTTGTCTCGGCCAATCTTGTATAACGCTCAAGATCGATTTTGGCATTGGCCAGCTGGGCTTCGTCTTGCGCTTTTTTTGCAACGGCCTGATCATATTGCGCTTGATAGGTTCGCGCCTCGATCCGGGCCAGAAGATCGCCTTTTTTCACCGTCTGGCCATCCACAAAACCCAATTCAAGCAAGCGTCCCTCAACTTGCGAGCGCACCACGACCGAATTGAGGGATTGCACCGTACCCACAGCATCGATCGAGACGGGAACATCCTGCGCGCGCACAGCAACAGCGAGAACCGGCACTGGCGGCTCACTGCGAGTGCCGCCCGGCCCATTGCCTGATCCGGGGCCGGGACGTGATGCTGTCAGCTGGCCAAGGAATGGCACTTTGATCCAGCCAATGCGATCTGCATACCAAGCGCCCGCTGCAGCCAGAATGATAAAAACAAGCAGCAGCCTTTTCATAGGACCTCTTCACGCTTATCACGGGTGAACCCACCGCCCAAAGCCTGAAACAGAGAAACGACGGCTTGCAGACGCTGATAGCGAATGAAGGTAAGATTGTCCTGTGCCTGAAACAGCGTCAATTGCGTATTGAGCAAGGTCACCACGTCAATCGTTCCTTCTTGCAAGCGCTGTTCGGTGATCTCATAGGCGCGGCGCGCAGAGGCAACCACACGCGCCTGCAATTGCTCATGCTCGCTGGTCAGACGAACTGCGATCAGCGCATTTTCAACATCAGCAAGGGCCGTGACAATCACTTTGCGATAAGTAGCCAGCAATTCGATTTGCCGACCTTGTGCTTGTCGAAGTTGACCCTCTGGCTGATCTCCATTGAATATAGGTTGAAGCAGCCCAGCGGCAAGTGAGGCCGCCAAAGCCTCTGGCCGCAGCAAATTGGCCAGCGTACTCGATTCAAAACCGCTCTGGGTCGACAGGGTAATCGAGGGCAAGAGCGCCGTGCGGGCAGCCTTGATATTGCCTTGCGCGGCCAGGAGGCGCGCCTCTGCTGCCGCCAGATCAGGACGACGCAGCAATAATTGGCTTGGCAGGCCGGGCCGGACCTGCGGGACATTGAGCCGATCGAGACTGCCACCAGTAATTGTCAGGCTCTCGGGCGTGCGTCCCACAAGACTGGCGACGAGAACAGCCGCTTGCTGCTGGCTTTGCTCAAGCGCAGGTATTGATGCCCGCTGGCTGGCAACCACGCTTTCCTGCTGGGCGAGATCCAGTGCGGTTGCTGTCCCCACATCCATACGCGCTTTGATTGCAGCCAGCACATGCTCGGCAATATCGACATTCTGCCGAGCAAGCCGCAAGCGATCCTGCGCGACCAAAACCTGAAAATAAGCATTCGCCAGAGCGGCCTGTGTGCTCAGAACAATTGTATCCCGATCGAAGCTGGAGGCCATGGCATTCCATTGGGCCGCATCTGCAATCGCACTATTGCGCCCCCAGAAGTCGAGCACATAGCTGGCACTCAGACCCAGTCCGAAATTATTACCCACTGACCCTTCAAAAGGCGGACGTCTCGATCTTAGGGTTCCAGGCGTATAGCTGCGCGAGGCTGAGCTATTGCCTGTCACAACCGGCAAAAGCGCCGCTGAAGAGATCATGGCTTGACCCTGAGCCTGAATGAGCCTTGCCGCAGCCGCTGCAATGTCAAAATTACCCGCCACAGCTTGCGCCGAGAGCCGGGTGAGTTCGGGCGAGCCGAATAATTTGGGCCAATCGAGGATCTGACTGTCCGTTTGGGCTTCAGGAGCCTGAGCAAAACGGGCCGGAATTTGCGGGGCATTCATGTCGAGACGCGCATCTTCTGGCCCGCAAGCCACAAGAGCGAGCAGGGGAAAGAGGAGGGGTAAACGGCGCAAGGGCCGTCGAGAACAGAGCGGCAGGATCAGAATGAGGCCAATCTCAGGTCAGAGTGATGAAATCATTGTATCGGAAGCAAATGCCCGATGAAACGCGCGGCACGCCTCTATCCCCATGCAATAGATCCAAATCTGGGTTAGATTGCGGCTCATCCAGCCCTAACATGAGGCCGCAATGTCCAAGTCCAGCGCCCATTCAGATCAACATGATGGCCAAACTGACCATTGGAAACACAATGGGGTCAAGGTCATCCCTGGCGATCAACTTGATACAAATACACCGCAAACGCCCGGCATGAACCGGGCTGCAGCGATCGATTTTGCACGGGCGGGTGCCCAGAAGCTATGGGCCGGTACAGTGACAATCCATGCCAATGCCAAGACAGGAGCCCATCATCACGGATCGCTGGAGAGCATTATTTATGTGGTGCGCGGAAAGGCCCGCATGCGCTGGGGTGAGCGGCTCGAATTCATCGCAGAGGCCAAGGCGGGAGATTTCATTTTTGTGCCACCCTTTGTGCCGCATCAAGAGATCAATGCGAGTCCGAATGAGGCCTTAGAATGTATTCTGGTGCGCAGCGATGGAGAGGCCACAGCCATTAATCTCGACCTTGAACCAGTCGAAAAACCGGAACTGATCAAATGGGTAGATCCAATCCATCGGGAGTAATCGCCTTAGATCAAATAGCCCAATTGAAAGCCTATCAAGAGGATTAGACCAAGGCCGATTCGATAAATCACAAAGGGCCAGGATGAGAATCGATCCAGCAAGCGCATGAGGCCCCAGATCGCGGCAAAAGCCGATAAGGAGGCAATCAACAGGCCAAAGCCCAGGATCGTCCAAGCCTCCAACCCAATCCCCGCTTTGTAGAGCTCATAAAATTCTTTCAATCCCGCCGCCATAATCGCTGGCAATCCCATAAGGAAAGAAAAGCGCGCAGCTTCCTTGGCCTCAAAATCGCGAAACAAGGCAGCAGTCAATGTCGAGCCAGAGCGCGAGACGCCGGGGATCAAAGCGCCGACTTGCGCCACTCCCACAATGATAAAATCTAGCCAGCCAGCCTGACCGATTTGGCGGGTGTGATTGCAATATTTTTGCGCAAAGGCCAGCAACAACCCCATAACGATACACGACAGGCCGATCACCTGCAGACTGCGTAAGGGAGAGTCACAGGCGTTGAGAAGGCTGGACAGCAACAAGCCGGCAATCACGATTGGAATTGTGGCGAGCACAATACCAAGTGAAAAACGCAAATGCGGATCTTGCACATCCCGCCTTGCCAAAGCACTGAGCGAGCCCATGACAAGGGCGCGCACATCGGACCAGAAATAACTCACCACTGCAGCCAGTGCCGCTAATTGCATGGCTGCAGAAAAGGCTGAGCCGGGATCCTGCCAGCCGAGCAGGGCTGGCACAATGCGCATATGGGCGGTGGATGAAATCGGCAATAATTCGGTAATGCCCTGCACTATGCCCAGCACGCCCACTTTGCCATAGCCAAGCGCGACAAAGCCCGTATCAATACCTTGTGTGCATGCACCCGCCATTGTGCCCCCAAACCCATTCCCCCCGGCAGCCCACAAGCGGCCAGTTCGACTCATTTGACAGAGGGCTAATCATCTCCAATGCGCCTGTCAAAGAAAGTTGATCCATGCCTTAAGGGCGCATACCCGATTGCGTCGCTCCATTGCGCGGCCCCAGATAGGCGCGCATGGGAACAGAAGGATCAAGGCCCATTAAAGCTCCCGGACGGGTTCCTGTTGGACCATTCGGGCTAGGTGAAGCCGCAGACGTGCTACCAGAGGTTTCATTGCTAACGGGGGCACTACGAATTTGAACCTGATTCACCGGCGCAAGATAACGAGGACCCGACAAATCCCCTGGGGCTAATGGCGCTGCAACGGGCGCCGGACTAGAAGAGGCCGCATAGGCTGGCACAGGAATGGGAAGCGAGACGATAGGCGTGACTGGTCGATCAAAGGCCTGAACGGGGGATTTGCTAGCCAATTGACTCTGTCTGGTCCGATCAGTTTCCTTGGTCTTTGGCACAGAATGGGCAGCCGCCTTCACGGCCGGTTTGG
>OMIJ01000085.1 GCA_900299065.1 Hyphomicrobiales bacterium | reverse complement strand
TGGCTATCTTGATGATATTGAATTGGGCGCAAGACTTGATCTTGGCTCTTATGAATTCACGCAAGACAATGTGCGGCGTTTTGCCGAGGCTTTTGATCCCCAGCCCTTCCATCTGGATGAAGAGGCGGCGCAGAAATCCTATTTTGGTCGGTTGGCCGCTTCGGGATGGCATACGGCAGCCGCATTCATGCATTGTATGATTGATACTAGGAACAGGGTTATTGCCGAGCTGACAGCGAATGGAGAGCCAGTGCCTCCCCGCGGCCCCTCTCCGGGGTTCAAGAATTTGCGCTGGTACAAGCCTGTCTATCCTGGCGATGTGATCAGCTATTCAAGCACTCCCATCGAAAAGCGGACAACGTCGAGACCTGGTTGGGGTCTGCTGACCAGTCTGGGTGTTGGGGTCAATCAGAATGGTGTGCGGGTCTATGAATATTATGGCTCGGCTTTCCGTCCCGTGAGGGGATGAGGCGTTTGTTTATCGCATGTTCGGAGAGGCGAATTGCCCTTCTGACCTTACCGCCCTAGATTTGCCGTAAGGAATTGCTTTCCTAATGGGCGCAGAAGCTAAGGGGGCCGGTTATGCATTTCATTCGTCGCAAGGGTTGGGAAATTGCTGAACGTGAGGTGAGCCCGGAGCAAGTCTTTTTCAATCGTCGAGCCTTTCTTAATGGCGGTGCGGCCTTGGGGTTTGGGACAATTCTGCCATCCTTGGGCAAGAGCGGCTCGGCCTTTGCTGCTAATGAGCCAGATCCTTCTGCCAGTTTCTATCCAGTCAAACGCAATGAGCTTTATAAAGTTGATGGTGATGTGACGCCTGAATCTGTGAACAGCCAATATAATAATTTCTACGAATTTGGCCTTTCAAAAAATATCTCTCAAGCTGCTGAGGGGTTGAAGATACGTCCCTGGGTGCTCAAGATTGAAGGCATGGTCGAGAAGCCTTTTGAAATTGGCTTTGATGATCTGTTGAAGAAAGTGCAAATCGAAGAGCGCGTCTATCGCCATCGTTGTGTCGAGGCCTGGTCCATGGTTGTTCCGTGGTCAGGATTTCCTCTCAAGTCACTGGTTGATCTTGCGCGTCCCTTATCCTCTGCCAAATATGTGCAGATGGAGACTTTCATGGATCCAAAAATGGCGCCTGAGCAGCGCGGCTTTTGGCCCTGGCCCTATGTTGAAGGTCTGACCATGGCTGAGGCCAATCATGATCTCGCCTTTATGGTGACGGGTGCTTATGGTAACCCTTTGGCGAAATCCTTTGGTGCGCCAATACGTCTGCACACGCCCTGGAAATATGGCTTCAAGTCGATCAAGTCGATTGTTAAAATCGCCTTCACAGACAAGCGTCCGCAAACTTTCTGGGAAACAACAGGCCCGCGCGAATATGGCTTCTGGGCAAATGTGAATCCCAAAGTGTCACATCCACGTTGGAGTCAGGCTGTTGAGCAAGTGTTAGGCACGGGTGATCGTCGGCCAACACAGATCTATAATGGCTATGGTGACTATGTTGCCGATCTCTACAAGGGTCTAGAAAAAGAGAATCTGTTTATGTGATGTTTTGCTCGGCGCTGATTAATAATCCCAGCGCTGGGCATTGCTCACTAAAAATTCGCGGAACACGCGCACGCGGGCGACATTTTTCAGTTCTTCCGCATAGACGAGATAGCATTCAAATTCAGGCATAGTGGCGTTGGGTAAAATACGAATAAGGCTCGAATCCATACTTGTGAGATAATCAGGCAGCACAGCTATCCCGACGCCATTTTGCACAGCGCGGCGCAAAGCTGTGAGATTGTTAATCATCAAATTGGCCGATCTAAGATTCTTCTGATCGCGGCCTGCTGTCTGCAGGGAATTGATATTTTGCAAATAATGGCCGGTGGACACGCCATAGGCAAGAATTCGGTGGTGATCGAGATCGTCAACAGATTTGGGCTGGCCATAACGCTCAAGATAAGCGGCTGAGGCATAAGCATGAAAATGCATAGTGAAGAGACGGCGACGAATCAGATCGGACTGGACAGGTTCGCGCACGCGAATTGCGACATCTGCTTCGCGCATAGCAATGTCGAGCTCATCGTCGGACAAAATCACATTGAGCTGAATATCAGGATAGAGTTCCATGAATTCGCCAAGGCGGGGGGCTAACCAGGATGTGCCAATGCCAATAGTCGTTGTCACTTTCAATTCGCCTTGCGGGCGCTCACGCGCATCACTCAGGCGCTCTTGTGTCGATTCGAGCTTTTGCACGACATCCCGCACGGTCCGCAGCAGCACATCCCCTTGCTCGGTTAATAAAAGGCCGCGGGCATGGCGGTGAAACAGGGGAACTTTGAGATCGGTTTCGAGTGTGCTGATCTGGCGACTTACAGCTGATTGGCTGAGCCCGAGACTTTCACCGGCATGGGTGAAGGAGCCTGCTTCTGCAACGGCATGGAAAATACGTAGCTTATCCCAATCCATCAAGCACCCCTCAACGGTGGCGACAGAGCGTCATCGCTTCAGCACACTGTATAAGGTATTTTTTTAATTATGTCCGCTTTCTAATGTCGCCAGCCAGCGCTCGGCCTCTAGTGCGGCCATGCATCCCATGCCAGCAGCGGTCACGGCTTGGCGATAAATATCATCTGTCACATCGCCTGCGGCAAAGACGCCAGGAATATTCGTGGCGGTTGAATCTGCCGCAGTGCGAATATAGCCATTGGGCTTGATGTCGATTTGACCCTGAAACAATTGCGAGGCGGGCTCATGGCCAATGGCCACAAAGACGCCGTCAACCTTGCGCTCTTCGCTTGTGCCGGTCTTGAGGTTTTTCAAACGCACATGGGTCACACCGGCAGGGTTTTGATCGCCGAGAATTTCTTCAATCTCGCTGTTCCAAACGGGGGTGATTTTAGGATTTTTAAACAGGCGGTCTTGCAATATGCGTTCGGCTTTCAAGCTGTCGCGTCTGTGAACAAGAGTAACGCGTGAGGCCAGATTGGCTAGATAGAGCGCCTCTTCAACGGCAGAATTGCCGCCGCCCACAACGATGACTTCTTTGCCGCGATAGAAAAATCCATCGCATGTCGCGCAGGCTGAGACGCCATAGCCTTTGAAATGCTGTTCGCTAGGCAGGCCCAGCCATTTGGCTTTTGCCCCTGTTGCGATGATCAAGGCATCGCATGTGTAGATCGTGCCGCTATCGCAGCTTATGGTGAAAGGGCGTTTACCCAGTTCGACATGTGTCACATAATCGGCAATCATCTTTGTGCCAACATGTTCAGCTTGGGCGCGCATTTGTTCCATCAGCCAGGGGCCCTGAATGGGGTCCTTGAAGCCGGGATAATTTTCGACATCTGTCGTGATCATCAATTGGCCACCCGGTTCAAAGCCCGAGATCATCGTGGGTTCAAGCATGGCGCGTGCAGCATAAATGGCAGCCGTATAGCCGGCAGGGCCAGAACCAATGATCAGCACGCGGCTGTGAAGGGGGGCGGCAGGTGCCGACTGGGAGCTCGATTGGGTCATGGGATCCTCGACATGGGCGTGCTGACAGTCCATGATTTGATCATGGTGCAACCCCTCTTATTGTGTATAGAAAGCCAGGTTTGGGCTTGCAAGGCAGGTTGGGCACCGGCCTGTCGTGCTGTGTAAAACTTGCTCCCGGCCCTTGTGCGGCTTATGGTCCCGTCATGGCGGTCAGGCTGCAGAATAGGATATTATGTATGAGTGAACCGGCCACGGTCTCACGTGAAGAGATAGCCCAAGCCTTCATGGCGTCTATTGAAAGCCAGCAGCGCTTCGAGCAGCCCTATCGGCATCATCTGGTATCGCAGATTTTGCCCCCGAAAGTATGTCAGCAATTAACCGAGCTGCCTTTTGAGGCTCCCTCGCTTGAGGGCGAATCGGGTCGCCGAGAGATCCATAATGATACGCGCAGCTATTTTGATGCCGAGCAAATGGCGCGCTATCCTGTAATGCGGGCAGTTGCCGATGTGCTGCAATCAAAGCCGATTGCGCAAGCTATCCATCGCATTTTTGATGCGCCGATTGATGATACATTCCTGCGCCTTGAATATGCGCTCGATCAGGATGGTTTCTGGCTTGAGCCCCATACAGATTTGGGCGTGAAGAAATTCACCTGTCTAATCTATCTCTCAGAGGGTCACGAAGATCTCGGCACGGATATTTATTGGGATCAAAAGCGCCATTATGGCGTTTCGCCCTTTATTCCCAATTCTGCAATGATTTTTGTCCCTTCAGACAAGACCTGGCATGGCTTTGAGAAGCGGCCGATCAAAGGCGTGCGCAAATCCGTCATCCTGAATTATGTCACGCATGATTGGCGCGCGCGTGAGCAATTGTCTTTTCCTCAAGCGCCGGTGCGGATCTGAGTCTGAATCCGCTCTTGATGGGCGCGATAGAATTCCGCTATGCGAGCGGCAATGAGGCCGGTTGAATCGAGCGGCTCATAAGTCCAGTTCTCGATCTCACCCCTCCAGGGGCGCACATAGCCAGCTTTGATCAGCGCTTCGACAAAGCCAAATGTTTTAGAATGGCCGCCTGAGGGTTGATAGACATGAACCGGTCTGCCCGAGGCGCAAGCTTCTCCCACCATATTCACGCTATCACCTGTGACAATGATAACCTCTGCCATGGCCAGCATGGGAATATAGGGATTGTCGCCCTCGCCATCCCAGATGAAGCAAGTCTCTTGCGTCGCTCCTGCGGCAGCGAGGCTTTGGCGAATCACAGACAGGCAATCTGGCGGGGTGCGGCGCGAGGGCGTGACCATCAAGGCATAGCCTTTATGCAGGCATGAAGCCGCAATGTTGGCTAAGGCCTGATGATCCTGGGGCCCAAATTCATAATCGCCACTGGGTCCGCCCAGAATCATCGCAAGACGCTGGCCTTTCAGTCTGGACAGCCGCGGGTCGGGATTGGCTCTGCTGCTTGCAAGCACTTTGGGGCGCAAGGGATGGGGGGAGGTTAAAGTAACGATGACATTCTCACCGCGCAGGCGATCATGCGCGGGAACCCAGATCACATCGGCTGCGCCGGTACCGGTCCGCGGGTCCTGCATGAAAATAGTGAATGTGCGCCCTTTAGAGGCGGATTTCAGATAGCGCAGATAGGGCACTGTGACGCGCCCGGCGGCAATGGCTATATCGGGAAAGGGAGGTGCGAGGCAGGATCCGGCTTGATCGGGTCGATCCTTCCAGTCAATCGGACCCCATGGGGCGAGAAGATCAAAGATTTTGCGCGGCCTTACAGGGCGTGTTTCAGCTTGCAGCCCAAGGGCGGCTATAATGCCATTGCAATTGGCCTCATGGCCCATTTTGCCTGACCCCAGCATCCAAATGCGTGAGGTCATGGGCACAAGCGCAAGCTCGTGGTTGAATGTCTGGTCGTGGCTAAGGTCAGACAAATGCGATCTTGAGAATCTCGTAGCTCTTGCCGCCACCCGGTGTGTTCACTTCCACAGTATCGCCAACCTTTTTCGAGATCAGGGCGCGTGCAATGGGTGAGGTGATCGACACGCGGCCGCTTTTCACATCCGCCTCACTCTCACCGACGATCTGATATTTCTTCTCTTCCTCGGTGTCCTCATCAATGAGGGTGACGGTGGCGCCGAATTTCACGGTATTGCCGGAGAGTTTCGAAACATCAATCACTTCTGCGCGGGACAATTTGTCCTCGAGTTCGGCAATGCGCCCCTCGTTCAAGGATTGGGATTCTTTGGCGGCGTGATATTCGGCATTTTCGGACAGGTCGCCATGCGAGCGCGCTTCTGCAATAGCTTGAATGATGCGCGGGCGTTCTTCCTGCTGCAGCCGCTTCAATTCGATTTCCAGCGCCGCATAGCCGCCGGTCGTCATCGGAACCTTGTCCATCATCAATCTCTTCTACTCGTTTCTCATCTGCCCAATGGCGAGAGGATATCAAGAACGGCCCCGATCAAGAAGATTCAATGATCGGGGGATGTTTGCCTATGATAGCCTGCACAGGCTTGAAGGACCATGCTGACATTAGTCGGAGGCAAAAGTCCAGAATATATTTTTAATCGTCTGATTCTAAATGAAATAGTCCTGTAGCGCGCGGACTTCCAGGTCACCGCCTCGATAGGCACGAATGCCTCTTGCGGCAGCGATTGCACCCGACAGAGTGGTATAATAGGGCACCTTATGCAAGAGGGCAGACCGGCGCAGCGAGCGGGAATCAGCCAGGGCTTGCGCCCCTTCTGTCGTATTGAAGACCAGCTGGACGCCGCCATTTTTGATGGCATCGACCACATGGGGCCGACCTTCCGAGACTTTGTTGATTTTCTGAGCCGCAATGCCCAGAGATTCAAGGTAGCGCTGGGTGCCTGCCGTGGCGAGAATGCGGAAGCCTTGTTCACTGAGCAGGCGGATTGAGTCCAATATGCGCGGCTTGTCTGCATCGCGCACCGAGACGAAAACAGAGCCCGAGGTTGGCACTTTGGTTCCCGAGCCCAATTGGCTCTTGGCAAAGGCAATGTCGAAATTGCGATCAAGGCCGATCACTTCGCCCGTCGAGCGCATTTCTGGGCCGAGCACTGTATCTACGCCAGGGAAACGCGCAAAGGGGAAGACGGCTTCTTTCACGCCCACATGATCAAGCTTTTTAGTGGTCAGACCGAATGAGGACAGAGATTCTCCTGCCATAATGCGCGAGGCGATTTTGGCGATGGGCTCACCGATCACTTTGGCAACAAAAGGCACTGTGCGGGAGGCGCGTGGATTGACCTCGAGCACATAGATCTCGCCATCTTTCAGGGCATATTGCACATTCATCAAGCCGCCGACATTCAAAGCCAAAGCCATTTTGCGTGTCTGCTCTTCGAGCAAACGAATGGTTTCAGCCGATAGAGAGCGTGGTGGCAGGGAGCAGGCCGAATCGCCTGAATGAATGCCCGCTTCTTCAATATGCTCCATGATGCCGGCGATAAACACATTGGTGCCATCACTCAGGCAATCGACATCCACTTCCACCGCATCGGAGAGATAGCGATCAAACAAGAGCGGATTCTTGCCCAGCACAGTGTTGATCTGTCCTGTTTTGTCATTGGGATAGCGGGCCTTGATGTCGGAGGGCACAAGGCCGGGCAAAGTGCCCAGCAGATAATCATCAAAGGCAGCTTCATCGCGGATGATCGCCATAGCTCTGCCGCCCAGCACATAAGAGGGGCGCACCACAAGTGGCATGCCCAATTCACTGGCGATGAGACGGGATTGTTCAACCGAATAGGCAATGCCATTTTTGGGTTGTTTCAATCCAAGCTTATCCAGCAGGCGTTTGAAGCGATCGCGATCTTCGGCCAGATCGATGGAATCCACCGAAGTGCCCAGGATATTAATGCCCTGTTCCTTGAGGGAATTGGCAAGTTTGAGCGGTGTCTGGCCACCAAATTGCACGATCACACCTTTGAGCGTGCCGTTGAGTTGTTCCTTGGCGATGATTTCGAGCACATCTTCGCTGGTGAGCGGTTCAAAATAAAGCCGATCCGATGTGTCGTAATCGGTCGAGACGGTTTCAGGATTGCAATTGATCATGATGGTTTCATAACCCGCATCGCTGAGCGCGAAGCAGGCATGACAGCAGCAATAATCAAATTCTATTCCCTGGCCGATCCTATTGGGCCCGCCGCCCAGAATGATGATCTTATTGGCGTCTGTGGGGCGCGATTCACAAGCAGGCGTGCCGGCAAAAGGCGTTTCATAGGTTGAATACATATAGGCTGTGGGCGAGGCGAATTCCGCCGCGCATGTATCAATGCGCTTGAAGACGGGATGCACATTGAGCGATTGACGCAAGGCGCGCACATCTGAATCATTCTTGCGGGCCAGTGTTGCAAGGCGTGTGTCGGAAAAGCCGCTGGCTTTGAGCTTGCGCAGATTATCTGCATCTTGCGGCAGGCCAAATTGCTTGACCTTGTTTTCAAGCTCGATGATTTCCTTCAAGCGCTCAATGAACCACATATCAATCCGGCAGGCATCGTAGATGTCGCGCGGGGCCATACCCATGCGCAAGGCCTGAGCCACAACCAATAAGCGATCCGGTGTGGGACGTCCCAATGCGGCGCGAATAGCATTGGCATCATCGCCGCGACCCAGCCCTTCAATTTCTATTTCATCTATGCCGGACAGGCCTGTTTCGAGTGAGCGCAGTGCTTTTTGCAGAGATTCCGCAAAGGTGCGGCCAATGGCCATGGATTCCCCAACCGATTTCATCGCTGTTGTCAGCAGAGGTTCTGCGCCGGGAAATTTCTCAAAGGCAAAGCGCGGAATTTTGGTAACGACATAATCAATCGTCGGCTCGAAGGAAGCCGGTGTTGCGCCGCCGGTAATGTCATTGGCGATTTCATCGAGCGTATAGCCAATAGCAAGTTTGGCGGCGACTTTGGCAATAGGAAAGCCGGTTGCCTTGGAGGCCAGCGCCGAGGAGCGTGAGACGCGCGGATTCATCTCAATAACGATCATACGGCCGTTTTCAGGATTGACGGCAAATTGCACATTCGAGCCGCCAGTCTCAACGCCGATCTCGCGCAGCACGGCGAGCGAGGCATTGCGCATGATTTGATATTCTTTGTCAGTCAGCGTCAGTGCCGGGGCGACAGTAATGGAATCACCCGTATGGACGCCCATGGGATCGACGTTTTCAATCGAACAAACGATGATGCAATTGTCGGCTTTATCGCGGACAACTTCCATCTCATATTCTTTCCAACCCAGCACGCTTTCTTCGATCAGCACTTCAGTGGTGGGGGAGGCATCAAGCCCGCTCTGGATGATGTCGATAAATTCGGCCTTGTCATAAGCAATGCCGCCGCCTGTGCCACCTAAAGTAAAAGAGGGGCGAATGATGGCGGGCAGGCCAATATCATCCAAAGCTTCCAGCGCCTCAGTCAGGCCCTTGGCGACATAGCGGCGTTTACGCTCGGATTCTTTTGAATCCCAATCGCGCCGATAGGCCTCAATGGCTTTTTCGCGTTCGGCTGCGGGTAATGGGCCGTTTTCAATGGCCGACAGGCCGCGCAGAAATTCTTCCTTATCCTGCGATTTGACATCCGAAGCATTGGCGAGGCGCGAGCGCGGCGTATCGAGACCAATTTTGGTCATGGCATCGCGGAATAATTCGCGGTCCTCGGCTTTGTCGATGGCTTCGGCAGTAGCGCCGATCATTTCAACGTCGAGGCGTTCAAGCACACCCATGCGTTGCAGGGAGAGGGCGCAATTAAGGGCGGTCTGGCCACCCATTGTGGGCAGAAGAGCAAAGCCGCCGGGAATGGCGTAGCGCTCTTTCTCGATGATTTTGGCGACCACTTCAGGCGTGATTGGCTCGACATAGGTGCGGTCGGCCAGATCAGGGTCGGTCATGATCGTGGCTGGATTGGAATTGACCAGAACAATGCGATAGCCCTCTTGCTTGAGGGCTTTGCAGGCCTGGGTGCCCGAATAATCAAACTCACAGGCCTGGCCAATAATGATCGGCCCGGCGCCGATGATCATGATTGTAGATATGTCAGTACGTTTCGGCATGATCGTCCATCAGTCCAGCTTGCGGGGCCCGGCTTTGCTTGGGGTGGCGATGGCGCGCGCAAAAAGGCCGCGCCCTGACTCCCCAGAGCCTGAGCGCGTCCTTGCGAAAACCCTTGCCGAGTTGGAAATCCCTTGCCGGGTTACAAACCCTGCGCAGTCCAGAACCCTGATGGGGTGATCGAGCGGGAAGCGCCCCAACCCGAATTCGGGCTCTGATTATCCCAGAAAGAAGTCCATGGGAACCCCCTGAAAGCAGCTGCGAAGACTTGCGCACCGACAATCGCCTGTTCATACCAGAGCTATGACATTGCATCGTCAATTCTCGGCTTTTGTGCTGGTCGGTCTGCTTGCGGCTATAGCCCATTACGGGGCCCTAATCGGCCTGGTGGAGGGCTTTGACTGGTCGCCCATTCCCGCGACCCTGGTTGGCTATGTCGCGGGTGGTCTTGTCTCCTATGTATTGAATAGGCGACATACATTCTCCAGCGACCGGCCCCATGACGAGGCGGGGTGGCGATTCGCTCTGGTGGCCTTAATCGGCTTTGGCCTGACATTTGTGAGCATGTATGTGCTGCATGAGCGCCTTGGCATTCAATATGTGCTGGCTCAGCTCATCACCACTGGCGGGGTTTTGGTGTGGAGCTTTCTGGCCAATCGGCTATGGACATTCGCACCCAGCCAGAGTGGTTAAGCTTTCCCGTTGAAGGATTGTGAGGACCTCGTTTTGGGTCAAACCAGTCCAGCTTGGCAAACAGAGCCTGGTGATTATGATGAAGGATGACAGATTGGGGACTGGAAATGGTCGCGTTTGAGAAATTGTCTCAGCATACGGGTGCAGAAATTCGCGGGATTGATCTGCGCCAAAAGCTTGCGCCAGATGTGGCCAAACAGATCTATGATATTTTCGTTGATCATTGTGTAATCCTGTTTCGCGATCAGGATCTTACGCAAGATGAACTGGTGCGGGCCTCGGCCAATTTTGGCACTATGGCGGCGCCTGGCCGTCCCGCCGAATTTCGTCCCTCAGGCATGGCGGAGATGAATCCGCGTGTGATGCTGATCACCAATATTCGCGAAGATGGTAAGCCCATTGGTGCTTTGCCCGATGGTGAAATGTGGTTTCATCACGATACGATCCATCGCGAACTGCCAACCAAGGCAACGATGCTGTATTCCGTGCAAGTGCCCACTTATGGTGGCGAGACAGTATTTTCCAATCTCTTTGCGGCCTATGAGGCTTTGCCGAAAGATTTGAAACAGGCGCTGGAAGGCCGTCAGGCTCTGCATGCCTATAGTTTTAATTCCACCTATAAGGATGATGCGAATGCAGTTGCTGCGCGCAATCATGCCATTCATCCCGCCATTCGCACACATGAAGATAACAAGCGCAAGGCTATTTATGTCAATCGCCTGATGACACAGCACTTGATTGGTCTGCCGGAAGATGAAAGCCGCGATATTCTCGAGCGTGTATTTGATCACATTGAGGGGCCGGAATTTCTCTATGAACATAGCTGGCGCAAGGGCGATGCCTTGTTATGGGATAATCGCTCTTCGATCCATGCGCGCAAGGATTTTCCTGCCGACCAGATCCGCCTGATGTGGCGTACCGTGATTGCGGGTGAGTCTCGTCCGGTCTGATGGGCTTTAAAACGGGAGGATTTTTTTGGACTTCTCCATATCACCGGAGCTGGAAGAGCTGCGCCAACGCACGGCTCACTTCATCCGCGAGAAGATCATTCCGCTGGAGCGAGATCAGCGTCAGTTTTCGCCGCACGAGAGCGAGGCGTTTCGTCGCTTTCTTAACGGGCTTGCAGCTCAGTCTGGATTATTAGCGCCTCATATGGGCCGCCAATGGGGCGGGCTGGGGCTTGATCATCGCGGCAAAGCCATTGTCTTTGAGGCAGCGGGTTATTCTGTGCTGGGCCCTTTGGCCATGCATATATCTGCGCCCGATGAAGGCAATATGCATTTGCTGGAGCAGATTGCCAGCGAACAACAAAAGCAGCGCTGGCTAAAACGCATGGCCAATGGAGAGATCCGTACTTGCTTTGCCATGACAGAGCCGCATCCCGGTGCGGGGTCTGATCCTTCCATGTTGCAAACAAGTGCGCGTGTGGTTGGTGATCATTATGAGATCACAGGTCGCAAATGGTTGATCACGGGCGCGCAGGGCGCGAGCGCTTGCATTGTTATGGCGCGCGATGAAGAGCATGGCGGCAATGCGACCATGTTTCTCATTCCGATGAATTCATCCGGGCTCAAGATTGAGCGCGAGATTGATACTTTGGATGAGGGCTTTGCGGGCGGTCATTCTGTTCTGACGTTTGATAAAGTGCGGGCGGAATTTTCTGATATATTGGGCGAGGCAGGCCAGGGGTTTCGTTATGCGCAAATCCGCCTGGCGCCAGCGCGTCTTACTCATTGCATGCGCTGGCTGGGTGCCGCGCAACGGGCCCATGACATAGCCGTTGATTATGCGCGCAAACGGCAGGCTTTTGGTAAAAGGCTTGGCGAGCATGAGGGGATTGGCTTTTTTCTGGCTGATAATGTGATGGATTTGCATCAGGCGCGTCTGGTGATCTGGCATACAGCCTGGGTTTTGGATCAGGGTGGCAAAGCACGGGAGGAATCCAGCATGGCCAAGGTCATTTGTTCGGAGGCTATCTGGCGTGTGGTAGATCGTAGTCTGCAGACACTAGGCGGGCTTGGTATTACCAGTGATGTGATCGTGTCGCGCATCATGCGCGAAGCGCGCGCCTTTCGGATTTATGATGGCCCCTCAGAAGTGCATCGCTGGAGTTTGGCGCGCACGGCCTTGAAGCAGGAGGCGCGCGGATGAGTGATTATATCGCGCCGCATGGATTGTCGGCCTTTGCTGCCTCCATGTTTGATATCAAAGATAAAGTGGTCATTATCACGGGCGCTGGTCGCGGCCTTGGGCGTGCGATGACTTTTGGTTTTGCGGCACAGGGCGCGAAAGTCTTTTTGGCTGGCCGCAATGAACATGTGCTGACGCAAACGGCGATTGAGCTGGAGGATCTGGGCGCAGAAGTTGGCCTTCTGGCGAGCGATGTCTCACAAGAGGATGATGTGCTGGCGCTGCGCGATGCGGCGCTGGATCGCTTTGGTCATATAGACGTGCTGGTGAATAATGCGGGCATTAATCCATATTATCTGCCTGCGGATCGCACGGAGCTTGAGCAATGGCAAGAATTGATTGACGTCAATCTCACAGGTGTTTTTCTGTGCTGCCGTCACATTGGTCCGAGCATGTTTGAATCGGGTGGCGTGATTATCAATATCAGTTCCATTGCCGGGCAAGTGGGCTTGGGCCGTGCGGCGGCCTATTGCGCCTCCAAGGGCGGGGTTGAAATGCTCACGCGCGATCTGGCGATTGATTGGGCGCGTCACAAAGTTCGGGTCAATTGCATTGCGCCAGGTTTCTTTGGCACGGAGCTCACTGCGGGCATTCTGAACAATCCGCATTTGCACGAAAAGGTTTTGTCGCAAACTCTGTTGGGGCGCATGGGGCAAGCGCAAGATATTGCTGGGGCGGCGGTGTTTCTCGCGTCTCCGGCGGCAGCCTATATGACGGGCCAGACGCTGAGCCTTGATGGCGGCTGGTTGGCGCGCTGACTTTCAACCAAAGCGTGGAAAGAGGCGCATTGCATTCTCCCGTTCCATTAGCGTGAAGCGCTCAGGAGTGAGGCTTGGCGTATCAATCAGCACTTTGGTCTGATCCTCGACATATTCTTTGTCGATATAGGGCCAGTCACTGCCAAACATGACATGGGTTGGATCAGTCACCGCATAGAGTGAGGCGAGCGCAGCATGCGAGCCAGATATGGCTGTGTCGAAATAGAATTGGCCAATATAGGGCGCGACGCCTTCAGGATGGCGCACACTGAATTCAGGCTTGTGCTCGTCAGATTCTTCCATCAGGCGCAGACGCAGGGAAAGATAGGGTAGGCAGCCGCCCGCATGAGCCAGAATCCAGCGAATATT
>OMIJ01000084.1 GCA_900299065.1 Hyphomicrobiales bacterium | reverse complement strand
AGCGAAGGCGCGATCGGTTCCTGGACGTCATGCCTGTCTTTTTGGGGCGGAACTTGTTCTTTGCATTACGAATGGCGGTAGTCGCCTCATCAGAGGCGTGGACATAATGTTTGGCAATAATCAAAAGATTGTGAGCAAGATTGGCGGCATGTCCATTTGGGCGTCCCCCATTTTGGGCCTCAATGCTCTTTAAGATCCGCTTGTGCGCATTGCCTTGGAAGAGATCTTTCAGGCTTTTAAGCTCATTGAGCCTTCCCCCGCTCAGAACATAGTGACAAGCCAATTGGCATAGCTTGCCCCTGCGATCCCTTAGGGTGGCCGGAGCCCAGGGGTCTGTTGGATTGTCCGCAAAAAGATCCGCTTCAGCCGCTTCAGCGCGTGAGCTTAAATATGCGGAGCAGTCGTCTCTGAATGAGGGCGGTAGATCTTCAAATCGAAGCAGAGCCCGGCTTGAGATTGGCGGCAGGAGGCGAATTTGGGGCCAGCCAGAACTGCCAATCATCTTGTTCCAGGCAATGGCCGCATCGCGCAGGGCCTGTTTGGCGCGGGCAACTTTCAACCCAGTAATCTCAGCCCCATAGGCCTTGAGGTCGGCTTGGCTGGCTTCCCCAAGAGGACGGGCCTCTCGGCATAAATAACCTACAAACCCCAGAAGTTGAGCCCTTACATAGCGGTTGGGTGCTTGATCCAGCAATTGGCGGGCCTCAGGAGTCAGGTAGGCTGCAAAGGGATTTGAAACAGGACGCGACATGGCTTATTCCAATACAGGATTAATGTCCTCATTGCAACTATATTGTCAGTAATTAAGTTGCAAGTCGATTTAATAACTGACAATAAAACAATGCCATTATGTCATAAACGCAAAACCATTGAGCAGCAATAAACAAGGAATATAGTCATATATCGAATGTAACTCATACACCTGCTCGGCCAAGTATTTTTACGTCTTGACGAGCGAGCCAGTAAGGGGCGCTGCGCTGGCAGCTGGAGGGAGAGTTCAAACTGGCAGGCCTTTGACCCTCGGCGGCTTGAGGCGCGGCCTCTTCCGTTGGCAAACTGCTGCAAGATGCAATTAGTTCCAGACGGCCACAAACAAGCCGGCTTCCCAATGGACAATAAAGCCAAGTTGGAGGTTTGAGTGAGTTGAGAATCTGGCTGTGGTTCATTCATGCCCCGATACTGACAGGACATTTCTGAATTCGACGATCCAAATACCGGCAATAAAATGTTAGCGGTTATTGGATGATGGCAAAGGTCTGTTCCATGGCTATTTGCGTGCCTTGAGTGAGGCCTAGATTGCGCGCAAGCCTCTCGACAAAGCCTGCGCCCGGCTCAATCATTGGTCTTCTATGCGTTGAGCGGTGAGGATTAGTCTTTGATCAAGGCTTGATTGTAAATCAGTATTGAATGCGAACACTTCAGTCCGGCAGCATGAACTTAAAATCACAGCCCTGATCAGCGCCCAGAATCTGCTCTGCATAGAGCCTAGCATAGCCGCGCTCAGCTTTTGGCTTGTGATTGCTTTGTGTCTCCTTGCGCCTTTCATGGAGCACTTCTTCGCTGACAAGTAGATCCAGCCGACGCTCTTGAACTGATACTTTGATGCGATCCCCCTGACGCACCAGGCCTAAGGGGCCGCCAGATGCTGCATCGGGCGTAACATGAAGGATCACAGTGCCAAAGGCTGTGCCGCTCATGCGTGCATCAGAAATGCGGACCATATCTTTCAAGCCCATGCGCGCCAATTTTTTAGGGATTGGCAGATAGCCAGCTTCCGGCATGAAGCTTGCCGAATGAGGCCCGGCATTTTGGAGCACCAGGAAATCATCGGCTGTCACATCAAGATTGGGATCGTCTATGCGTCGGGCCATATCTTCGAGAGAAGAAAAAACGATAGCACGGCCTTCGCGCTCAAATAAAGAACTGTCTGCTGCTGACCTTTTTAAAATTGCGCCTTGCGGGGCGAGTGAGCCAAACAAGGATACAAGCCCTCCCCATGGCTCGATAGGTTTATCAGAACTGGCGATTACTTTGCGATCTACCCATTGTGTGTGATCTGACTCTATTCGCTCGCCCAATGTCTCGCCGGTAATCGTCAGGCAGTCTTGATGCAGAAGCGGTTTTAATTCGCGCAGGACTGCGCCCATGCCGCCGGCCGCGTGAAAATCTTCCATATAATGCGCGCCGGTGGGTTTAAGATCGACGAGCACTGGTGTTGTATCCGATAATTCATTCATCCTTTCGAGCGAGACGGGCACATTGGCGCGTCCGGCAATGGCGGTGAGATGAATAATGGCATTGGTCGAGCCGCCAATGGCCAATAGAATCCGCAGGGCATTTTCAACAGATTTCTGCGTGATGATCTGTGTCGGCCGGCGCTCGCTCCCAATCAAGGAGACGGCCAGCGCGCCTGTTGCCTCTGCAACGCGCAGGCGATCGGCATGTACAGCTGGAATAGCTGCTGTGCCCGGCAGCATCATGCCGAGGGCTTCTGCAATGCAGGCCATTGTCGAGGCTGTGCCCATTACGGCACATGTGCCGGCCGTTGTGGCCAGACGTCCCTCGATCTCATCAATCTCCTGATCATTGACTTCGCTAGCGCGATATTTTGCCCAGAAGCGGCGGCAATCTGTACAGGCGCCCAGTCTCTCGCCCCTATGGTGTCCTGTCATCATGGGTCCGACAACAAATTGCACCGCCGGCCGATTGGCAGAGACAGCGCCCATGAGTTGGGCAGGTACGGTCTTATCGCAGCCTCCCATGAGCACGACACTATCCATGGGCTGGGCCCGGATCATTTCTTCTGTGTCCATGGCCATGAGATTGCGAAATTTGAGCGAAGTTGGGTTGAGGAAAACTTCACCCAGCGAAATGGTTGGAAACTCCAAAGGTAGCCCGCCTGCAGCGATAATCCCGCGTTTGACGGCCTCCAGCAATTCAGGAAAATTGCGGTGGCAATTGTTAAAGCCCGAGGGTGTATAGGCGATGCCAACAGTGGGGCGGGACAGCAAAGCGCGGGAATAGCCCATGGATTGGGCAAAAGATCGTCTTAGATAGAGGGCAAAATCGGCGTCGCCATAATGGGTCAGATCATTGGCTATGCCGCGGGGCTTATCCGTCATGATTGGGTTCCTGTGCTGATCTCTCGATAATGGCAAATGTGCCAAACGCCAAACGATACCTCTCGCCTTTTGCTTGAACGGGGCTCAAGCATGGGGGCTGCCAAATCTCTTGACCTTGGGCCTGTCCTCGCGCCTCTATCAGGGATGTGATTCACGGAGTGAGAGGGCTATGGCACGTCCCGCATTGGCCTATATTGTCGGCGCATATGAGCATCCCACCCGCGATGCGGGGGATAAGACGATGGCCGAGCTTCAGGCCGATGTGGCGCTGGGGGCTTTGGAAGATGCTGGTCTGAACCGCGAGGATGTGGATGGATTTTTCTGCGGTCCTGACGCTCCCGGTACGGGGCCCTTGTCGATTGCTGATTATCTCAACCTCAATCTGCGTCATGTCGATACCACAAACACCAGTGGGTCATCCTATCTATTGCATGTGAGCCATGCCGCTCAGGCTATTCAAGCAGGCAAATGCGATATTGCCTTGGTGACCTTGACGGGGCGTCCCCGCGCTGAGGGGCGCGGCAAGGGGGGATTGGTGCGCGCTGATAATCCGCAGCAACCCGATTATCAATGGGAGCAGCCATTCGGCATGCAGATCCTCAATATGTATGGCATGACGGCCATGCGTCATATGCATCTTTATGGAACGACCAGCGAGCAATTGGCCTGGATCAAAGTTGCCGCCTCGCATCATGCCCAGCATAATGAGCGTGCCTTTACACGCAAGGTGCATACGGTCGAAGAGGTCGTCAATTCGCCCATTGTGTGTGATCCTTTGCATCGTCTTGATTGTTGTGTGGTGACAGATGGCGGCGGCGCTGTGATCGTGACCAGGCCGGAGATTGCCAAAAGTTTGAAACGCCCTTTGGTCAAGGTCATAGGTTCTGGAGAGCGACCGCAACATCAACAGGGCGGTTATTTCGAAATTACAACATCCGGTGCCGCCTGGTCGGGCAAGATTGCATTTGAACACGCGGGTGTGACGCCCGCTGATATTAAATATGCTTCGCTCTATGACAGCTTCACCATTACGGTCCTTTTGCAGCTTGAGGATCTCGGCTTTTGTAAAAAAGGCGAGGGCGGGCGCTTTGTGATGGATGGCAATCTGATTTCAGGGATTGGCAAATTGCCGTTTAATACGGATGGTGGCGGGCTTTGTAATAATCATCCGGGTAATCGCGGCGGCATGACGAAAATCATCGAGGCTGTTCGACAGATCCGGGGCGAGGCACATCCCGCCGTTCAGGTGAAGAATTGTGATTTGGCCTTGGCCAATGGCATTGGTGGTCAGCTTGGCGTGCGCCATGCGTCTGGCACACTCATTCTGGAGCGGGAATGACATGAGTGAACGCAAATATATAGAGCCGCAACCCAGCGCTGAAACGCAAGCCTTTTGGGATGGCGCCAAACACGGCAAATTGCTTGTGCGATCCTGCCGGGCCTGTGGCAAGGCGCATTGGTATCCGCGCAATCATTGTCCTCTCTGCAGTAGTCGTGATCTTCAATGGATTGAAGCTTCGGGTGATGGCGAGGTCTATTCCTATAGTGTGATGCGCCGTGCCGATCCGCCCTATGTGATGGCCTATGTGACTTTGGCCGAGGGGCCGACGATGATGACCAATCTGGTTGATTGCAATGCAGATCACATCCGCATTGGTGATAAGGTGCATGTGCGCTTTATTGAAACAGCCGACGGGGCCCATTTGCCCATGTTCAGTCCCAAGGGCAAACACAATGATTAATAAAGCCATTGCCAGTGCTGTTGAGGCTCTCGCGGATGTAAAGGATGGCGCTACCATTCTGGTTGGTGGATTTGGTCAGGTCGGCCATCCAATGGCACTGATTGATGGTTTGATCGAACAGGGCGCAAAAGATCTAGTGATAGTCTGCAATAATGCGGGTGTTGGTCGCAGCGGCTTGCCGCGCTTGATGCATATGGGCCGTGTGCGCAAGATTATCTGTTCTTATCCGCGCACGGCGGCGGTTTTCAGCGAGCTTTATGCCGCTGGCAAATTGGAGCTCGAAATTGTTCCCCAAGGCACTTTGGCAGAGCGTATTCGCGCTGCGGGTGCGGGCATTGGAGGATTTTTTACCCGCACGGGGGCTGGCACTTTGCTTGCCGCAGGCAAGGAAACGCGTGAGATCGACGGTTTGTCCTATGTCTTCGAAAAGCCGCTCAAAGGTGATGTGGCCTTGATCGAGGCCTGGCAGGCTGATCGCTGGGGCAATCTGACCTATCGAGGCTCGGGCGCAAATTTCAATCCCATTATGGCAACGGGGGCTTCACTGACTGTTGCGCAAGTCCAAAATATTGTGGAGCTGGGTGAGATCGCGCCCGATCGCGTCTCCACCCCTTCGATTTTTGTAAACCGCATTGTTGCCGTGCCTTATACTTATCCCTATCCCGCAATCGAATATTGAGGTGAAGCTATGAGAGCAGCCGCAGAACGCATGGTGGGCCCCGAGCTTGAAAATCGCCGCGCGATTGCGGCAGCTGTCGCGCGAGACATTCCTGAGGGCTGGCATGTAAATCTCGGGATTGGCATTCCAACCCTCGTCAGTGATCTTGTACCGCAGGGTCGTGAAGTTCTCATCCAATCTGAAAATGGTATTTTGGGCATGGGGCCTGCGCCAGATGAGGAAGATGTTGATCCCTGGCTGATCAATGCAGGAAAGCAGCCAATCACTTTATTGAAAGGTGCCAGCCTGTTTGATCATGCGATCAGCTTTGCCATGATCCGCGGTGGTCATATTGATCTATGTGTCCTGGGCGCATTGGAAGTGGCTGAGAATGGCGATCTGGCCAATTGGTCAACTTCGGCCAATGACACAGCCCCCGCTGTAGGGGGAGCTATGGATCTTGCAGCTGGCGCCAAGCGCATTTGGGTTGCAATGGATCACACCACAAAGGATGGCAAGAGCAAGCTGGTCTCGCATTGTGCTTATCCCTTAACAGCGGCCGGTGTTGTCAAACGGGTCTATACAAATCTGGCGGTTATAGAAGTGACGCCACGTGGCTTTGAGCTGCGTGATTTGGCGCCAAATGTTTCCTTTGAAACCGTGCAATCGAAAACGGATGCCAAGCTTTACCGCATTGGCCAGGCCGATTGAATATTGGGAGAGAAGATGACAGACCTCAACCCGAGTGCGGCATTGGCCGGAACCACTGCCATGGTGGGTGTCGGGCATAGTGACTGGATTGCCGATTATGCCGCTGTGCGTGCTGGAACCAAGCCTCATGATTCCTTTGGGTATGCAGCTATTGCTTTCAATAGGTCACTGGCAGATGCAGGCATAGACAAATCTGAGATTGACGGCTTGGTCGCGGGGCCACCAACTGCGCATGAGCGCATGTGTGAAGTTTTGGGAATTGATCCCAATTGGGGCACACAGGCTGATGCCATGATGGGCATACAGTCGGCCATGATGGCGATTGCAACGGGCATGTGTGAGGTTGTTGCGCTTGTCTATGGCAATGATCAACGCTCTGCAGCGGTCAACTATGGCGGCAGCAACGCAGCCGGTGGCAATGCCTTCCTCTCTTATATTTATCATGCACCCTGGGGCTTTACTTCACAGGGCGCTCTTTATGCCATCATGCTGCGTCGCTTTATGCATGATACGGGATTTACCGAACGCGATCTGGCAGAAGTAGCAGTGGCGCAGAGATTGCACTCAAGTCTCAATCCTCATGCTTTGATGCGTAAACGCGTCACCGTCGAGGAGTATATGGCGACGAACTATGTTTGCGAGCCGCTTCATTTGCTTGATTATTGTCTTATCAATGATGGCGGCGTTGCCTTTATCATGATGAGTGCGGAGCGCGCCCGTCGGGGGAAGCGCAAGCCCGCCATTATTCATGGCATTGGCCGTCATGATCTCAGCCGGGAGGCGACAAGCCTTGAGCCACGCCTGACCAATTTTTATCGCCCGGCGCAAAAGAAAGTTGCGGAGCAGGCGTTCAATATGGCGGGCGCAGGCCCCAAGGATATGTCTTGTCTACAAATCTATGACAGCTTCTCCGTGCATATTCCTCTGGCCTTGGAGGGTTATGGTTATTGCGGTTATGGCGAGGCGGCAAAATTCTTCCATGATCATGGCATATCGCTTGAGCGTGGCTTGCCGGTGAACACATCTGGCGGACATTTGTCGGAAAGTTATATGCAGGGCTGGAATCATCAGATCGAAGCGGTGCGGCAAATTCGCGGCGAATGTGGTGAGCGGCAAGTGAAGGATTGTCGCTACGTGCATTATTCATCAGATGTGGCGGGCAAGGCCCTGTCGATTATTTACGGACATTGAGGCGCCAATGGGCAAGTCAAATCGCGTTTTGGGTCATTATGACAAACCAATGTGGGAGAGTATTTCCCGCAAAAAATGGGAATTACAATTCTGCCCTGATGGCGGCAAATTTCGTTATCCTCCTGCGCCCATTGATCCTGACACTTTGTCAGATGTCTATGAATGGCGCCCCATTACAGGAACGGGTGAGATTCTGTCCTGGGTGATTTTTCACCGCAAATATTTTGATGATCATCCCCCGCCTTATAACAGCATTGCTGTGCGTCTGGATGAGGGACCGATTGTAGTATCTCAGCTTGTTGGTCCCGAACCTGAGGGAAGCTGGATTGGTCATCGTGTCGAAGTGGTTTATGGCGAGCATGAGGGCTATGTCATTCCGCACATGCGGTTGATTGGTTGAAGATCATCCGCGCCGATAAAGTGTGCGCGGATTATCGGCCATCATTTTGCGCCATAAAGTTTCGTCCCTCGTCCATGATTCAAGCGTGTCGATGATCGTGCCGGGATTGGGGAGATTGTGATCAAGGCTGAGGAAAGGCCAATCGCTCCCAAAGATCACGCGGTCTGGAATCGCTTCCAGCAATGAGTGATAAAAGGGCTTGGCATCGCTCCAGTCAGGTAATTTGCCAACGCGGATCGGTGTTGTCTTCACCCAATAATCCCCTGTCTTGAGCCAATCGATAAAGTTCAACCAAACGGGATCGTTTGCGCCCTTTTGCGCATCGGGATAGCCAAGATGATCAAAGACGATCGGAATATTCAGCGCAGAGAGTTCTTGTGCCCGGTCCATAACCAGATCACAGCGTCCCCAGATTTGTGCATGCCATTTCAGTTCACGAATTTTTGGTGCGAGCCGCATCAGATCGTCGAAATATAAGGTTCCTGGCGAGCGGCCTGCATGGCGTCCAGCTTCTGTAAAGCGCAAGGCGCGAAAGCCTTGCTGATGAAGAGCCTCCAGTTCATCGGCATTGGGTGTGACGGCAACGCCTATGAGGCGCTCAGGAGCGCGCCGCAAAGTATCCGCGACATTGGCCATGTTAAACCCTTTGGCCGAAGCATGCACGACGACGCCATTGGCAAAGCCAATTGTATCGAGCATTGCGAGGTAATCTTCAGCACTCGCCAAAGGTGGCTCATAACGGCGCTCATCGATGACGGGGAATTTATCAAAGGGGCCGAACACATGAGCATGGCAATCCCATGCGCCTGGGGGTAGGGGTTTTTGCGGGGCACTGGCAGGACGGCGTGGCCCAGGCTGGGGTTGCGGACGTTGGGTTGATTGAATATCCATCACGCAGCTTATCCCTTATGATCGTCAGGCAAAGAAATTGCGCCCAGCTCAACAAGAGCGTCAATCTCTTCTTCTGTATAGCCGCCAATCTGCATCAAAATTTCTTTTGTGTCTGTGGCAAAATGAGCGGTTGGACTTAGTGTGTTGATGGGCCTGCTCACATCCTCGAATAAAACACCTTTGACGAGGTCACCATCACGTGCACGGCCTAGAGCGCGTGACCAGGCGGCGTTTTGCTCCTGCAAGACAGCGTTGCCGCCCAAGGCTTTTTGTGCCGCTATGCCAGCGCTTTTGAAGTGTGACAGAATGTAATCTGCCTCATGTGTTGCTATCCAGTTTTGCAGGCCTGCTTCATCCTGTGTGCCAGTGACCAGGCTCAGGGCTGGCTGATCTGTTTTGAGGATACTCAAGGCAATCCAGCATTTGTCCTTACTGAGATAGCAATCCTGATAGAGGCAATGATCTTGCGCATTGCCGATACGTGCAAGTGCCGTTTTTTTGAGAAAAGCTTCGCCGGCTAAAAAACTGGTCAGCTCGCGTTGAGAGAGATCAAGATGTGCGCCGCCCTTGCCTTGCTGGCGGGCATACCAGGCGGTGGTGATCATTGAGGCCACAAAGACAGCGACGACTTGATCAGGATAATTATAGTCCACGCCCGAGATTTCGGGCGATCCATCGCGATATCCTGTAAGGGCAGAAAGCCCGGCCATGGCTTCCAGAGTGGAGCCAAAGGAGACATATCGTTCATCAGGGCCGCTCTCACCCTGGCTTGAAATAGAGGCCAGAATGATTTCAGGATTGGCCTTGCGCATAACCTCATAAGTCAGGCCGAGTCTGTCGAGCACACCACGGCTGAAATTTTCAACCACAATATCGCTTTTGGCGAGCAGGGTGAGAAAGACCTGCCGGCCGTGCTCTGACTTCAAATCAATTGCCACATTCTTCTTGCCGCGATTGGTCATGCGGAAGAAAGGCGGCATGTCTGGATGTTCACCTGGAAAAATCTGACCCCTCCAGCGGCGAAAGGGATCCTTATAAGACAGGCTTTCGATCTTGATTACCTCTGCGCCCAGATCAGCAAGAATGGCAGATGTGGCCGCGCCAGCGGTGATGATGCCCAAATCAAGCACGCGGCAATGAGCAAGCGTCTTCATGCAGGCTGCTCCTGCTCAGCGGGAGGAAAGGCGGTGCCATTCCAGATCACGGGCAGGCGTGGCATGGGGAAAGTCTGACCTTCAAAGAAAGTGGGGTGGAAGAAGGCCCGGTGTTTGAAATGTTCGTCCGTGAGAAGTTCTGCCGGTGTCCACACAGGACCCAGAGGCAGTTTATATTGCAAGGACAGAGCGCGGATTTGTGCCCGCGTCTTGCGGCTGAAAATATCAGACAGAATGGCGTTCAGCTCTTTGGAATGTTCGCGGCGTTGATGAATGGTTGCAAAGCGCTCGTCCTGCAGGCGTTGATCACCAGTTGCCTGTTTCAACGCTTCCCATTCCTGGATACGATAGACGAGCGCCACAAATCCATCGGCACAGGGGACAATGAACCATTCAGAGGCTGATCCCTCTCTGCTTGGAATGCGCGCGCCGCGCTTGGCAAGGCCAAGCGTTTTCCAATTGAGCCAAACGCCAATATCAAGAAGATCGACGCGTTTGGGTCCGGATTTTTCACCGGCCTTGTGCTCAATCACGCCCATCATCATGGCCAGATAGAGCGCCGTACCTGCTGTATAGGCGAGGGGATGACCTGCAAGACGCAAGGGTTGCCGGTTGGGATCACCAACGAGATCCAACAGGCCTGATCGCGCTTCAATGGTGAATTCGCTGCCAGACATCGGGGCCTCGAGGGACATGCCAATCGAGGCAATGGGCAGTTTTAACTCAAGAGGGATGTGATCGAGCAATCCGACATCACAAAGGAGCGCATTGGCATGTGTACAGACATCCTGCAACAGATGATCAAATTGCGAGGAAGAGGCCGTCAGTCTTTTTTTGCCGGCATGAAGGAAGGCGATTTCTTCTTTCGTCAAATCGCTGGCTGTATCTGCGCGCTCGCTCAGGCGAATAACGTTTGCGCCAAGATCGGCCGCTATACGCCCGCATAGGCCCAAGGCCAGATCAAGCGCCAGTGGCCCTTTTGAGGCTGCCTCTATGATCGTCAAACCTGCTAGAGGTCGAGAAACTGTGCTCACATCCTCATTCCACGCTTGGGGTCCTGCAATCGGCATTCACGCCAGTGATGGTCATGTGATTGACAATTAAAGAGGGTTGCCACGTGATAATTGCTGGCTATCACACACCATGCATAGTGCGGTCTGGTCAAACGAGCTTTCCATTGGGCTGGCTTGATCCCAACTCAAGAGCGACCGGGCTCATTGTTGCGTCTCGGACAAAATCCAATCCCGGAATTCTTTCACCTGCGGCATTTGAGCCGCTGCTTGTGAATATATCAGGTAGAAGGAATCTCCTGTGGGATGTTCCAGTCCATGCGCGGGCACGAGGCGGCCTGCCTCCAGATCCTCCGCAACCAGTCTTTTCATGGACAGGGCAATGCCAATGCCTTCGATCGCGGCTTGATAGGCGAGGCTGGAGCTTTCAAACAAAATGCCCTGTTTGGGGTCAACATCAATGCCGGCCGCTTGGAGCCAGATCGACCAATCCTCCGGCCTTGCTGAGGAGATCAAACGGGTCGCATCCTCCCAGGCTGCGGGCTGCTTGTGGAGCTTGCGGCTTGCCAGATAGGCCGGGCTGCAAACCGGGAGCAATTCAATATCCATGACCGCATGGCCGGTCAGTGTAGAGGCCGAGCTGGCCATGATCTGCGGATTGCTGATTTGAATTGAAACGTCTGTGGGCAATGCGCCCAGATCCACTTCGCCAGGCAGCATAGTCGAAATGCGGATCTCGCGTTTAGGATGGCGCTGATGGAACCGCACCAAACGCGGCACCAGCCAGCGCATGGTAAAGGTGATTGCGGCGTGAACATGCAGATAATTCTGCTTGCGGGAATCAACCAGCCGCCGTGTTGCGCGCTCCATCTGGTTAAATGCATCTGTCAGAGCCTCGACATAGATCTGGCTCTCAGGGGTCAGGCGGACTTCGCGATGCAGGCGATCAAACAGGGAGAAGCCGAGCATTTCCTCAAGGCCACGGATCTGGCGGCTAATCGCGCCGGGTGTAACGAATAACTCCTCGGCTGCTTGCGTGAAACTCAACATGAGCCCTTCCGCCTCAGCATGGCGTCGTCCCATTTCAACTCTGGCCAGTCGATCCACAGGAATCAAATGTGGCTGCGGCGCAATTGCATCCGGATAGTCACAGATCACATAGGAGTCGAACAAGGCCTGACCATCTGCAAGAATCAAGGTCGGAATCTGTCCAAGTGGATTGACCGCGCAGACCTCCTGCTCCCGCTCAACCAACGAAACAATTTTGGTACTCATCGTGAGCTGTTCATCAAGGCCAAGCTCATAAGCGGAGACGAGCACCTTTCGAACATAGGGTGAGCGGGTCGACCCGAATAACTTCATGGCAGCTGCCTCCTACCCCCAGTCGTTGACTCCCAAAGCATTTCCTGTCAATCGAAATGCCGCCCGGCTTTGGT
>OMIJ01000083.1 GCA_900299065.1 Hyphomicrobiales bacterium | reverse complement strand
GCCAATCACAATATGCAGCCGCTTCTGGTTGGTACAACATCGATCGAAAAATCAGAGCAATTGGCCGAATTCCTAATTCAAAAAGGCTATAAGCAAATTGATTTCGAAAAGCCCGGCGCGCTTGAAGCCCTTTATGCCGCCGCGCGCTCTGGTAAACCCTCACGGCATTTTGCCGTTCTCAATGCCAGATTCCATGAACAGGAAGCCTATATTGTTGCAGAAGCTGGCGTGCCCGGCGCCATTACCATTGCCACCAATATGGCCGGACGCGGCACAGATATTCAACTGGGCGGCAATATCGAAATGCGGATCTCGCAAGAATTGGCCACTATGCCAGCAGGTCCTGAGCGCGATCAGCGCGAAAGCGCTTTGCGCGCCGAGATTGCGCAATTCAGAGAAAAAGCCATTGCCGCAGGCGGTCTCTACATCATCGGCACAGAGCGCCATGAAAGCCGCCGCATAGATAATCAATTGCGTGGTCGCTCGGGACGCCAGGGCGACCCCGGCCGCTCCAAATTCTTCCTGTCGCTGCAAGATGACCTGATGCGCATCTTCGGCTCTGATCGCATGGATACAATGCTCACCCGCCTTGGCCTGAAGGAAGATGAGGCAATTGTCCATCCCTGGATCAATAAAGCGCTCGAAACGGCACAGAAGAAAGTCGAAGCCCGCAATTTCGACATTCGCAAGAACATCCTCAAATATGACAATGTGATGAATGATCAACGCAAGGTCGTATTTGAACAGCGCCGCGAAATGATGGCACTTGAATCGCTCGAGGAAACCGTCGGCAATATGCGCGGCAATGTGATCGATGAGATTATGAGCCGTTATATTGCTCCTGATTCCTATCCCGAAACATGGGATCTGCAGGGCCTGCGCGAAGCCCTGATGGGCGCCCTGAGCATTGATCTGCCCATCGCTGACTGGGCCAAGGAAGAAGGCATTGGCGAAGAGGAAGTCTCAAATCGCATTCATGCCGCAGGCGATGCAGCCTATGCCCAGCGCATAGAAAAGAATGGCGCTGATGTGATGCGCTATGTTGAAAAACAAATCGTACTGCAAGTGCTCGATCATTTCTGGCGCGAACATTTGGTCATGCTCGATCATCTGCGCCAAGTGATTGGCTGGCGCGGCTATGCGCAGCGCGATCCGCTGAACGAATATAAATCGGAAGCCTTTGAGCTCTTCAACAATCTGATTTCCCGCTGGCATGAAATGACAACGACGCAATTGATGCGCGTCGAAGTTGCCTTTGAGCAACCCCCGGCCCCCGTAGAAACACAATCAGGCGAAGACAATGACATTGATCGTATGAATGAGATCAATGCGCGCATTGAACGTGGCGAATTAAACGCGCAAGCCCTGATGGCGCCGCCTCAAGACTTCAATGAACCTGCCGTCGAGCGCAACCCCAATGATCCCTCAACCTGGGGCAAGGTCGGCCGCAATGAAGCCTGCCCTTGCGGATCCGGGAAGAAGTACAAGCACTGCCACGGGGTTTTGGCTTAGGACAGAACTTCAAACGGAAATAGATTTCTGCTTGTGACGAAAACCAATCGCCACAAGAAATACACACATCAAAGCCCTGTCAGTCATCAACACGAATGGCAAATCTCACCGCTGCGCCTCGCCTATCAGTAAATTTCATACGAATGACCAGCAAGTCTTCTCCGACAAATCCCTTGCGGGGTGTGAAGATAAAAGACGATGCGTTCTCAATTGTTACAGTTCCATTTTTAGGACGCTCGCGAACGAGAAATCCATTCGCTTGATGCGCGAGTTTGCCTTTATTTCCAAGCTCAACGGATAATCGACATGGCGTATCTTTACGCGTTGCAAGGCTGCCAGGCGCAGGTGTCGTATCAGAGGAGCGGACTTGAAAATTTGCGACACATTGGATTGGTTCTGCCGCTGCCGCTTGGTTGGTAAAATGAGTAAAGCTCGCAAGAGCAAAAAAGATAAAGCAATGACACCTGTTTTCACAATCATCTCCTGTGACCATGATGCCTTTCATTACGTTATGCCCAGTTCTGAGAAAAATCAAACGATCAAAACGACAGAGCTTCTCGCTCAAGGATCAAAGCAAGACATTGCTCCAATAAATTTTCTGCTGATACAATTTGCTAGGCCAATTCTCGTAGCAAATTATCTTACCACAATTACTGCCTTGGGGCTTTGCTATGGGCAAGTTGTCTAATCACTGACAAACGAAACAGGCGCTGGCTTCTCATCAAACAGCACGGCCAGGGCTTTATAACACCAGACAAAATAGGTCTGGCCTGGCTGATAGGTTTTCAAATTCTCGCAAGGCTCAATAATCGCGGTGAGCTTACATGCACTTATCTGTTACTTCGCTGCCATTGCCGTAAAAATATTTCATCCATTTTTCTTTGCCAAACAAGGTCAGCATATCGCGTTCGCCACCAAAGGCAGGCACAGCACTCCAGATCAGAATGCCATCTTCATCATTCTGCACACGTTTGATGACAAGCAGATTGTTTGGAATATTCGGATTATTGGTCTTCAGCCGATTATTCACAATGTCATAGGTAACGACATAAGAATCCTTTTCCCGACGGCACAGCATTTTGACCTCATCAGCCTGCGCCATCGCGCCAACGAGACTGAAGCCGAGTGTCAGAAGGATCAGATTCCGCATGGTTTCCACCAGTCTAAATATTGCAAGTGTTGATTCATTAGCATTTTTTGGGCCAGCCTCCAATCAACGCTTGATGAATGGTAGATGAACGCAAGCCTCAGCTTATATTCATATTGAATCAGCTAATCTTCATCCTAACCCCTTACGTCAAAAGGGGTCTGGAGGCAGATATGCTTAAAATGGCCCACAAAATCCTCGCACCCCTCATGGTCGGCCTGACCTTGGCCGGACCTTTTATGGTCAATTCAGCACAAGCCGATTGGCGGGGGAATCATGGCTATAATTCCGGTTGGAACAATGCCGGCCCTGCTCTTGCTGGCGGCCTGGTGGCAGGTCTGGCCCTGGGCGTTCTTGCAGCACAATCGCATCGCCCGCAGCAGCATTACCCGGCCTATGCCTATCGACCCCACCATTATCCGCCCAGATATGTGCAATGCCAATTGATCCAACGCCCCGCCTATGACCCTTGGGGCCACTTCATCGGCTATCGCACCAAGCGGGTCTGTATTTAAGATTAGCTCGGGGAACTTAAAGCGAAGAGCGTAATTTTGCCGTTTCAGCGGCAGCCTTATCAGCAACCGGCTTTTTACCAGAGGGCTCGGCCCGGTTGGGTGGCAAAGGCACGTCACTTGGCTGGTTTGAATTGGCCGATGACGAGCCAAATAGGGAATTATTGGTCACAACCCCACCAATAGAGGACAGGCCATTGAGCAAGCCAGAATAAAAAGGCTTATCCTCATTTTGGGGTTCAGCCGGACGAGCCGCGCTCGCCTTGGCCTCCATCCTGGTCTCAGCAGCGGCCTGTGTCTCATCGAGCTTGGGGGCCGCTGGCAGGCCAATGCCTTTTGCAGCAGCTGTCTCCTGCTTGGTTGTTACGGTCTTGATCAAGGGCGAGAGAGGCTTGCCATTCGCATCGAGGGGAATCTCAATCGGCCCATTGGCCAAAGCCTCAGGTCGGCTGACCAGAGACACGTTTTGGAAATCAGGATGCTGACCACCATCAGAATAGAGCAAGCGAATGGGCTGTACGCCACGCGCCACCAATTGCGCGACTTTGGCTTGATCGTCCTGATCCTTTTTCGCAATTTCAAAATTGAGTTGCTCATCTTCCTGCAAGGGCGGGCAAGCCAAAGCCGCATCCATGCGCGCCGAAGCATTGACCGGCGTTGCATTAAACACATAGCGGCGTCCACAAAAACCAACTTGCGGTTCTTGTTGTGTCACTTCAAACGCATCAAAACCTTTTTTGATTTCCTTCCAGAACGGCATATTGGGATCAAGCCTGTGCTGGGCAAGATTTTCCGGCGTCATGCGAAACGGCATGGATTGCATTTGAATGCCCTTTTGCCCACCGGCAAAAGCCTCGCGGGCAATCGCATAAATCTCGGCAATCTGTTCATCGGTCATAGAGAAGCAACCGGCAGAGGAGCATGCGCCATGCACCATGATCAGGCCACCCGTATAGCCATGCGCTTTGTCATAGGCATTGGGATAGCCAACATTGAAAGAGAGGTAATAATTCGAATTGGGATTCATCTGGCCCGGCGTGATCGTATAGAATCCTTCCGGAACTTGACGATCTCCCTCTTTAATCTTGGGGCCCAATTGGCCTGACCAGCGACACATGGGGAAGGTCTTGAGCAAAGTATATTTGCCATCCGCCTTCATCTTCCAGATTTCGAGCTCAGCTTCTTTCTTATAGGTACGGATCAGCACAGGCGCATGAGAATCTGTGCCCTTCTCACGCATCAAAGCAAGAGTTGCAGACGGTATGGGGCGAACAGCTCTGCCACTTGTAGACAGCGGCAAGGTTTCCTGACAGGCCGCGAGCATGGTTGCGAGACCGCCCATCATAACCAGACGCATAAGGGAACGAGGCCAATTTGGAATCTTTGACGAAATGCAATTTTCAAGACGGGACATTTGCCCCGCGATCACATGCTCTGGACGATCAGCCAAATCCATACCCCAAAGACCTCTGAACGACCCGCATCATAAGCACAGATTGTGTCGTGATTCTGATCACGTCCAACACCGCAAAAATATCTTACCAATCTGATAAGACAACATCAATTTGGGTAAATAAACCGTTCACCCGGCCCGATCGCTCAGATCTTGCGACCTATGGCCATAAATTTTTCCGCCCTAGCGGATCGCAAGGCCTCACGGGAGAGCCCGGCGCACGCTTGCAGAGAGGCTTCGACGGCGTCACCAGTCAGGGCAATGGCTTTTTGCGGATCGCGATGGGCGCCGCCCAGAGGCTCAGGAATAATGGAGTCAATAATGCCAAATTTAAGCAGATCCTGAGCTGTGATCTTCATATTCATTGCCGCTTCCTGACGCCGGCTTGAGTCTTTCCAGAGGATCGAAGCAGCCCCCTCAGGCGAAATTACGCTGTAAATGGCATGCTCAAGCATCAGCACCTTACTGGCTGTGGCAATGGCAATGGCGCCACCAGAACCGCCCTCACCCAGAATGACGGCAACATTGGGTACCCCCAAAGCAAGACAGGCTTCGGTCGAACGGGCAATAGCCTCCGCCTGACCCCGCTCTTCAGCATCAATGCCGGGGAAGGCGCCCGCCGTATCCACGAGAGAAATAACCGGCAGATCAAATCTGTCCGCCAATTCCATCAGGCGAATGGCTTTGCGATAGCCCTCGGGGCGCGCCATGCCAAAATTATGACGCAACCGGCTTTCGGTATCGGAGCCCTTTTCCTGGCCAATCACACAGACAGATCGATTGCGAAAACGCCCAAAACCGCCGACGATGGCTTCATCTTCAGCAAATTTACGATCGCCCGCCAAAGGTGTGAAATCACTGATCAGCCCGTTAACAAAATCGCTGAAATGCGGACGATGAAGATGGCGTGCCACCTGCGTCTTCTGCCAGGGGGTCAAACTGGCATAGACATCGGCCAAGGCCTTGCCTGCTTTGGCCTCAAGCTTGGTGATATCCTCGCCAATGGCCGCCGTATCCTGCCCCGAGACAGCTTTTAACTGGTCAATCCGGGCTTCAATTTCGGCAACAGGCTTTTCAAAATCCAGATAGCTCCGCATAAGCCTCGCCAATAAATCCGGCCAGTCGGCCAATTGCCGCGATACGTGGCTATAAAGCCCGCAGAAGTCAAGAAGCGAACTGCCGATCTAAGCCCGAAACGCCTTAAATCAGATAGATAAAGATAATTATCCCCCTTTGCACCCATCTCTGCAGGACGCCAAAAGTGATTTGGATCATGCCGGATCCTTTTGCCTATGCTAAGAGAGCGCAATCTCAATAGAAATGAGTTGGCCATGAGTGAGGTTTTCGATCTTTATTCTCCCGTCATTGATGCGGATCCCTTCCCCTATTACGCTCAATTGCGTGAGCATCATCCCTGCTATTGGAGTCCCAAGGCTAACATCTGGATTCTCTCGCGCTATGAGGACGTCTCGCGCGCGGCGCAGGATTGGGAAACCTATTCGTCTTCGCAGGGCAATCTGATCGATGAAATTCCCGGTCGTGCCGGCGCAACTCTGGGCACGACAGATCCACCGCGTCATGATCGTCTGCGCAATTTGAGTCAGGCTGCCTTCATGCGCCGCAATCTTGACTCAACGATTGCTCCGACTCTGGAAATTGCCGATCGGTCAATTGAGTCCATCCTGCAAATGCGCCGCTTTGACTTTGTCGAACATTATTCGAGCCAAATCACCGTTGGACTATTGTTTCGCACTCTGGGTCTGCCCATGCGGGACCATAATGAAATACGCCGCAAGGTGATTTTGTCCGTCTCGACAGATAAAGAGACAAAAGGACGCTCCCAGGAACAACTCGACGCTTTTGCCTATATCGGTCAATTTCTCACCGAAGAAGTTGCCAAACGCCGGGCCGAACCCCGTGATGATCTCATCACCCATCTGGCGGAAGCCGAAATTGATGGCGATCGCCTGAGTGAGCGTGAAATCGTCATGACCACTGCGACTTTTGTCATGGCCGGCATTGAATCGCTTTCAAGTTTCATGTCGATCTTTGCACTTAATCTGCACGACCATCCCGATGCACGTCGCCGCCTGGTCGATGACCCCGCTCTCGTCACCTCAGCTATTGAAGAATCCTTGCGCTATAATACGTCGGCACAGCGTTTCAAACGCACCTTGACCAAGGATGTCACTCTGCATGGCCAAACCATGAAAGCAGGTGACAAAGTCATTCTTGCTTATGGCTCTGCCAATCGCGACGAGCGCAAATTCCCCAATCCCGATGTTTATGACATTAACCGCAAACCACAGGGACATTTAGGATTTGGCGCCGGAAAGCATTTCTGTCTGGGAAGTCAGATGGCTCGCTTTGTAACCGAAATCGCCACCAAGCGATTTCTAGAAAAAATCCCTGACTTTCATCTGACAACACCGAAGCTGGAATGGAATTCATCCTCCAATTTCCGCAGCCCGGTCGCCTTGCCTTTTGAAATCGGCTGAAAACTGGACGTGTCACTTATGCGATCAGAGATCCGCCAGTTTAAATGTCTTGAAGACAATTTCGGACTGCTCATTCATGACCCCAGAACGGGCGCGACAGCCGCCATTGATGTGCCAGAGGCTGCGCCAGTTCTGGACGAATTAGCAAAGACGGGATGGAACCTCACCCATATCTTCGTCACACATCGCCATAAGGATCATATTGGTGGCATTCCTGAGGTGAAGGCCAGATTTCCTCAAGTGCATGTCATCGTCCCTAAATTAGAGGCCGATCAAATCGGTGCTCATGATCAGGCTGTGAGTGATGAAGATCAGCTCGCGCTCGGCTCGCTCAAGGTGAAAGTACTGGCCACACCCGGCCATACCATTGGCCATGTCGTTTATTGGTTTCCAGAAGATAAAATTCTCTTTGCCGGAGATATGCTCTTTGCCATGGGCTGCGGCCGCGTATTTGAAACACCGGCAGCAATCATGTGGGACAGTCTGCAAAAGCTTGCCGCTCTGCCAACTGACACACAAATCTATTGCGGTCATGAATATACTCTGGCCAATGGCCGTTTTGCTGTCGCTATGGAGCCAGACAATCCGCAATTGCAGGAGCGGATGCAAAAAGTGACAGAGCTGCGCCAATCAGGCGCGTTCACTTTGCCAACCACTTTGGCGCTAGAACTGGCAACCAATCCTTTCCTACGTGCCGATCAAGCCAGCATCAGACAAAGCGTCGGCTTGCCACATGCACCCGTGGCCGATGTGTTTGCCGAACTGCGCGCCCGCAAGAACAAATTTTAACAAGCACTAAGTGACATATGACAGACGTTGATCGCTATCACACCCTGACCGCGCGCGAGGTCATCGAAGCCTTGTCACTCAAACCCCATCCCGAGGGCGGTTATTATCTGGAGACCTATCGCGATGAAGCGACCTATGCTAATGGTCGCGCTGCCTCTTCGCAGATTTATTATCTGCTCGACACTGGCGATGTCTCGGCCTGGCACAGGATCGATGTCAGCGAGACCTGGCATTATTACGCAGGTGGACCTTTAGTCCTGACCATTTCAACAAATGGCCATGATGCCGAGTCAATTCTTTTGGGGCCGGAACTCAAATCGGGGCAAAGGCCTCAATATACCGTGCCGCCCAAAGCCTGGCAGACGGCAACAAGTCTGGGAGCCTGGACTCTTGTGGGCTGTACAGTGGCCCCGGCCTTTGAGTTTGCCGGCTTTGAGCTTGCACCAAAGGATTGGCGCCCGACGCCGCGCCAGTTTTAAGTTTACCTCGAAATTTTTTTGCATACCTGCAACTCGGCATTAACTGCTGCGCGGCATTGTAGTCCTATGGAGCCTTGTTGAGCTTGGTTCAAGTTTGCGGATGTGGTGCTCGCGTGGAACGCATTTCAATTTTGTTAAAAAAGCCTTTGGGCCAATTATCTCCGGCGCCGCGAGAACAGCCTCCGACGACTGCGCGCATTAACAGCGTCATCAAGCCGACTGGCACGCCTCCTTCTGCAACTGCGCCATTATCATCCCCTCCCCCTCAATCGCAGACGCATCATCAACCCGGCACCTCCAATAACACTGGCGCTGGCCTGCCGGATCCGCGGCGGATATTAAATGCAATCAAAGCTGTCGTTTATGAATGGAATCTGCCTCAAGATCGTCTGATCTGGGGTGCGAATGCGCTTGAGATTTTTGGCATCAAAGATCTCACGCCGCTCTTATCGGGTGCTCATTATACAGAATTGACCGCACCGATTTCCAAAATATCACGCGCCAAGCTTATTCAAGACAGTGATGCCAAAGACACAGGCTCAGGCGTGCAATATAGTTTGCAATATGCACTGCAATTAGATCATTTAGAAAGCGCGACGAATGCACTTTTATGGATAGAAGATAACGGGCGCTGGTTTGCCGGGCCCGATGGACGGCCCGCCAGAGCGCATGGATTAGTGCGCATCATTCCGGAGCAATCGGTCAATAAGTCTCTCTCTCCTGAACGCATCAAAGCCAAACTCATTGAGCGTGTCGATCGCAATGCACAAGACTATGAACATTGCGAGGCTCTCATCGTTGATCGGGGTCAATTCCATGCCCATCTTGATTTTATGTTTGAAGAGGCCAAGGAAAAGCAAAGTTCATTTGGTCTTCTGATCATCTCCATTGATAATCTGCCGCTGATCAATCACAGTTTTGGCTATGATGTTGGCGATGAGGTGGTCAAGGAAGCCTGTCTGCGCATTAAGGCGCAAATGCGAGGGACAGATCAGATATGCCATTATGCCGGCAATCGGATCACTTTAGCACTTGAGGCGTGCGATCAGGATCAAATCAAAATTGCAGCTGCGCGCTTCATAAATGCAACATCGGTTGATCCTATCGATACATCTGCAGGGGCTCTACAAGCCTCAATACGATTAGGCGGTATTATTGCGCCCCGCCATGCTCGCTCGCCTCATATCATGATACAAAGAGCTGAAGAATCCCTGCAACAGGCGCGTAAGCAAGCGACCAAACGCATGGTGATTTACGAGCCCAGCCTGGCACGCGATGACTCGCGCATACGCACGCAAATGATGGCCGATCAGATCATTGCGGCCTTGAATGATCGGCGCATTGGAATTGCCCTGCAACCCATTGTAAGATCTTCCGATGGTAAAACTGGTTTTTATGAAGCCCTTTTGCGCATGTATGCCGAGGACGGCTCAACCATTCCTCCCTCCGACATCATTCCAATCGCTGAAAAAGTAGGTCTGATCCATTTGCTTGATCAGCGTGTGCTTGAACTGGCACTGGATTTAATGGTTGAACGGCCCGATCTTCAACTCTCAGTTAATATTTCTGGCGCAACTGCCCATGATCCCGAATGGCCCGGCCGGGCCCAGGCGGCACTCAATCTCCATCCGGGAACAGCCGAGCGTCTGATCATGGAGATCACCGAGACCTGTGTTATTGAAAATATAGCTGCAACCATGCGCGTGATCGAAACGATCAAGCAATTTGGTGTGCGTGTAGCTATGGATGATTTTGGAGCCGGCCACACATCCTTTCGCAATTTACGCGATCTTGCCGTCGACCTCGTCAAAATTGATGGCGCCTTTGTTCAAAATCTGGCGCGTTCAACCGATGATCGCTTCTTCGTGCGCACTTTGGTGGACCTTGCCCATCATCTCAACATTCCAATCGTTGCGGAATGGGTCGAAAATCAAGCAACAGCGACTATGCTCGCCGAATGGGGCGTGGATTACTTCCAGGGCGATTTCTTTGGTCAGGCCATTGATAATTTGAAATCAGGCCCAAAGCCGCAAGACAAGGTAGCCTGATCAGCTCTTCTTTGACAGGCTATCCAATTGCTTCTGCATGTCCTGCATTTGCTTCTTCATTGCCTCAATATCGGGTGAAGCAGCTGTGTCTGGCTCAGGCTCGGCCATTTTTCCGCTGGTCTGGGCCAAGGGGGAAAACATCGACATGGCCTGCGTAAACATTTTCATGTTTTTGCGAGTCTGTTCTTCCATAGCAGCAAACATATCCGCACCGACCAGACCCTTAGGGGTAAAGGCTCCGGCAAGCTGATCACGGAAGCTTTGCTGTTCATTGGTCAGCCGATCAATCGAAAACTCCAGAAAGCTCGGCACCAGAGTCTGCATACTGTCGCCATAAAAGCGTATCAATTGTCGCAGGAAGGTGATCGGCAAAAGATTCTGACCGTCCTTCCCCTCTTGCTCAAAAATAATCTGGGTTAAGACCGAGCGAGTAATGTCCTCATTGGTCTTGGCATCAAAAACCACAAAATCCTCACCCTTTTTGACCATTTCGGCCAAATCCTGAAGGGTTACGTAACTACTTGTTCCTGTGTGATAAAGTCTGCGATTAGCGTATTTTTTAATCGCCACTGGCTGCTTGTCACCACTCATACTCATCCATCCAAACTAGCCAAACTGCTGCGCCCGTGCCGGCCTCAGCTACCTTCTGTGAGGTAGAATAGGCTTTTTGTGCAGCCGCGAAAAGAAATTTGTGCAGCACACGATCTTAATTGGTGACCAGCTCAGACGAAGTGTCAAGAATAATTCATCCACCTTTGCTTGACCCTGTCGGGCCGAGGTTGTTCAACAGAGGAGAGCCCAGCGTCTTTTGGCACCTCACAGAGAGTTTCCCTCCGGAAGAGATCGCAATGTCCGGAGACTTTACCTGGTTCAGATCAAAGGGAGTCATTCATGCCTAGCGAAATCGTCATTGCCAGCGCCGCCCGGACAGCCGTCGGCTCTTTTAACGGGTCTTTTGCCAATACCCCCGCTCATGAATTGGGCGCCATTGCCATTCAAGGCGCTTTGGGGCGCGCCAAAGTAGAGGCGGGCGAAGTCGATGAGGTCATCCTCGGACAAATTCTGGCCGCTGGTCAGGGACAGAATCCTGCCCGTCAGGCAGCTATGAAGGCTGGTATCCCGCAGGAGAAGACAGCTTGGGGCCTCAACCAATTATGCGGCTCGGGCCTGCGCGCAGTGGCCATTGGTATGCAGCAGATTGCCAATGGCGATGCCAAAATCATTGTGGCGGGCGGTCAGGAATCCATGTCCATGTCGCAGCATGCCGCACATCTGCGCAATGGCACGAAAATGGGCGATACAAAATTCCTCGATACAATGTTGCGAGATGGTCTGCTCGATGCCTTTCAAGGCTATCACATGGGCATTACCGCCGAGAATGTTGCAGCCAAATGGCAGATCAGCCGCGATGAACAGGATCGCTTTGCGGTAGCCTCGCAAAACAAGGCAGAAGCAGCGCAGAAAGCCGGCCGCTTCAAGGATGAAATCGTGCCCGTCACCATTGCCTCACGCAAAGGGGATATTATCGTCGATCAGGACGAATATATTCGCGCTGGCACAACACTCGATGCGCTGGCCAAATTGCGCCCCGCCTTCAATAAGGATGGCACTGTGACCGCCGGTAATGCCTCGGGCATTAATGATGGCGCGGCCGCTGTAGTTTTGATGAGTGCCGATGAAGCCAAACGTCGTGGCATTACCCCTATGGCGCGCATCGTATCATGGGCAACCGCTGGTGTTGACCCTGCCATTATGGGCTCCGGGCCCATTCCTGCTTCGCGTCTGGCGCTCGAAAAAGCTGGCTGGAAGGTCAAGGACCTCGATCTGGTTGAAGCCAACGAAGCCTTTGCCGCACAAGCTCTAGCTGTGAACAAGGACATGGGCTGGAATCCCGATATTGTGAATGTTAACGGCGGCGCTATCGCTATTGGCCATCCCATTGGCGCTTCGGGCGCGCGTGTATTTGCAACTCTATTGTTTGAGATGCAAAGGCGCAATGCACACAAGGGTCTGGCGACTCTGTGCATTGGCGGCGGCATGGGCATAGCCCTGACTGTCGAACGCTAAATCTAACACCCGCAAGCAGATGGTCTTCTGATCATCTGCTTATTCTGATCAATCGCAGGGTAGATACAACCTGCCAAATCCTATTGTGGAGGAACATATGGCTCGAGTTGCAGTAGTGACAGGTGGAACACGTGGCATTGGAGAAGCAATCTCAATTGCTTTGAAAGAGGCTGGTTATCTTGTGGCTGCAAATTATGCCGGCAATGATGAAGCCGCTGCCAAATTCAAAGCGCAAACAGGCATTGCAGTTTATAAATGGGATGTCTCCAATTATGAATCTTGCGTGGCAGGTCTGGCCCAGGTCGAGAAAGATTTGGGACCTGTCGATATTCTGGTCAATAATGCCGGCATCACGCGCGATGCCATGTTCCATAAAATGACACTCGATCAATGGAATGCGGTGATCAACACCAATCTGAATTCGCTCTTCAACATGACCCGTCCCGTTTGGGAAGGCATGCGCACACGCAAATTCGGACGCGTGATCTGCATTTCCTCCATCAATGGTCAAAAGGGGCAAATGGGCCAGGCCAATTATTCGGCCGCCAAGGCTGGTGATATTGGCTTTGTCAAAGCTCTTGCGCAGGAAGGGGCCCGCGCCGGCATTACCGTCAATTCCATCACACCCGGCTATATCGCCACTGAAATGGTTAAAGCGATTGATCCGGCTGTTGTTGAAAAATCCATCCTCCCCCACATTCCTGTTGGACGCTTGGGTGAACCGGAAGAGATCGCCCGTTGCGTGGTCTTCCTAGCTTCTGATAACGCAGGATTCATCACAGGCTCAACTTTGTCCGCCAATGGCGGTCAATATATGGCCTGATCACATCCTGTTCAGCCTTCTTTAGTCAGAGCCAATCACACTCCGCCGCACTGTATCCATAAGTGCGGCGGAGTTTCTTTTGGACGGCAAACGCATGTGGGCTATTCGCGCCGGTAATCAGGACGAGGCGGATCGCCTGTTTCTTGACAAGAGCTGTTTAGCCCTTTGCTCGATTGATCTCGACAATGATGCCAGCCAGCTTGTGCCATCTCGTGCGGCATTTACCGAGGCTTTTGACCGCGCACAGATAAAATCACGCCATGAATCCGTGCCTATTCTCGCCAGCCAGCTTTATCGCTTCGTACATGAATTGCGCATTGGAGATTACGTCATTTATCCGCGCAAGATGGATCG
>OMIJ01000082.1 GCA_900299065.1 Hyphomicrobiales bacterium | reverse complement strand
GGCGATACGCACGGCATCGACCCGCCCGGCGCCGGCCGCAAGGGCGCAGGCAAGCCCGCCCTTCATATCGCAGGCCCCGCGTCCCCACAGCATGTCATCAGCAATTTCAGCTGAGAAAGGATCAAAGCGCCATTTGCTCGCATCCCCCACCGGCACCACATCCGTATGGCCTGCAAAGAGCAGATAAGGCGCGCCCGTGCCAATGCGAGCATAAAGATTATCAATATCTGGCGTTCCTGCCTGGCTAAAGCGCAAGCTCTGCGTGCTAAAGCCCGCCTGTTTCAGCATTCGCTCTATATGCCCCAAAGTGCCGCCATCATATGGCGTGACAGAGGGGAAGCGGATCAGCTGCTGTGCGATCGAGAGGGCATCCGGACTGGTCATGCGGAAAAATCCTCGTCTTCAGGATTGCGATGATGAGTGAGCTGGCTTGAGGCCCAATTCGTAACAGGTCCATATTAGGACCATCAACAAAAGAGCATCCATGCCCCAGACCCAGCCGCGCCCCATCACTTCATTGACACGCGGTTGCAGCCAATGCAGGGCACTCGCGATAAAAATTGCAAAGGGCACAAGTCCTGCCAGAGCAGTCGGCTGACCAAGATCGCGTAAACGCTTGATCGACAGCAGGAAGAAACTAATACCGCACAATAAAAATGCCAGCGCAAATACCAGCGCATAACAATAAACGGCCAGCACGCCTGGATCGATCAGCGCTCTGTCATCAAGTCCGCGATTGGCATAGGGCGCGAGCTGCAGCCAGCCCAGTTCAAAGATCACCAGAATGGCTGCCAACAGGCCTGTCCCCAGCCACCAATCCTTGCGCGCAATGCGCCCGGATTCGGAGCGAAAGAGAAAAGCCAGATAAGCGCGTGTTGAGGGCTGATCCATCAATCCCTCAGCAATTCATTAATACCAGTCTTGGAGCGTGTTTGCGCATCCACTGTTTTGACAATCACAGCGCAATAAAGTGAAGGGCCGGGCGTGCCATCGGGCAAGGGCTTGCCGGGCAAGGAGCCGGGGACAACCACCGAATAGGGCGGCACATAACCCATATGAATCTTGCCGCTCTCGCGATCCACAATTTTGGTTGAAGAGCCAATGAAGACGCCCATCGACAGTACAGAGCCCTGACCGACCACCACACCTTCGACAACTTCCGAGCGCGCGCCTATGAAGCAATGATCTTCAATGATGGTTGGTCCCGCCTGCAAAGGCTCCAGCACGCCACCAATGCCAACGCCACCTGACAAATGCACATTCTTGCCAATCTGCGCACATGAGCCCACTGTGGCCCATGTATCGACCATTGTGCCACTATCAACATAAGCGCCCAGATTAACGAAAGAGGGCATCAGAACCACGCCGGGCGCGATATAGGCCGAGCGGCGCACAATGCAATTGGGTACGGAGCGAAAGCCAGCGGCGGCATGCTCGCTTGTGCCCCAACCTTCGAATTTCGACGGGACCTTGTCCCACCAAGAGCCGCCCCCAGGGCCGCCCGAGATCATCGACATATCATTGAGGCGGAAGGAGAGCAGCACGGCCTTTTTCAGCCATTGATGCACACTCCAGCTTTGCGGGCCGGGCACATCCGATGTTTTTTCCGCTACACGAGCCTTGCCCGTGTCCAAAAGGGCCAAAGCCTCATTAACGGCATCGCGGATTTCACCCTTGGTGGCCGAAGTCACATTGGCGGCATTGGTAAAGGCCTCATTGATGATTTTTTCAAGTTGGGCGTGCGACATGATCGGCTCTCTCCACGGGTCTGAACTGAAACTGGCCGGAGGTTTCCCTGTCCAAGGCGCGCAAGTCAATATGCCAAACAAAAATCTGGGCGGTTTTGGGGTCGAAACACCCGGCCGGCCATGGACAAGGGCGTAGCCGGTTGACAAAGCCCGGCTTCGCGTTCAGCTAAACCAAGCAGAGATCATCGGATCCGACCAATTGGGGGGAAGATTATGGGCGCACAGAAACTCGAATTGAGCATTGCTCTGTCTGACAACGAAAACACTCAGGCCATCCACCGCGGGGAAGTCGAAGCAGAGGGCCTCAAGCTTTATCCCACTTGCGTGCATCCCTCCGAAATGTTCTGGCGGCAGCTGAAATTTGCCGATTTCGATATTTCCGAAATGTCCCTGTCCTCGCTGTTTATTGCCACAGCTAAAGGCAAGACCAATTGGGTCGCCATTCCGGTCTTCACCTCGCGTCATTTTTTCCACACCGGAATCATGATCCGCACCGATCGCGGCATTACCAAGCCCTCAGATCTCAAGGGCAAGCGCGTCGCTATTCCCGAATATCAACAGACCGCCGCCATCTGGACCCGTGGCGCGCTGGAGCATGAATTTGGTGTGCGCGCACAGGATATGGAATGGTTCATGGAGCGTAATCCCGATAAGAGCCATGGCGGCTCGACAGGTTTTCAGCCCCCCAAGGGTGTGAAGCTCAATTACATTCCTCCTTCCACAAACATTGGAGAAATGCTGGTCAAGGGTGAGATTGATTCAGCGCTGCATTATCTGGTGGCTAAAAATCTGGTCGATCGCAGCAGTATTGATCTGTCGCAACATCCCGTTATTCAGCCTATGTTCCCTGATATTGCGGCAGAGAAACATCGCTATTTCACCAAGACCGGACTATATCCCATCAATCATACAGTGGTGATCCGGCGTGATCTGCACGAGAAATATCCCTGGCTTGCGCTCAATCTCTACACAATGTTCCAGGCTGCCAAAGCCAAAACACGTGCAGATGGCATGATGGCGCTCAAGCCCTATCTTGAAGCGGGTGTCTTGGATGCCAATGCCAGACATTGGCTGAATCAGGATTTGATGAGCTATGGCGTGAAAGGTCCCCGCACTGTGCTGGAGACAATCTCGCAATATGTTCATGAACAAGGACTGACAGATCGTCGTGTCGGGCTCGAGGAATTATTCGCGCCTAGCACAATGGATTTGTGACGCGCGGCAGTTTGCCGATCATTTGCCGTTTGCTGCCGGAGTGGAAGGTGCAGGTATAGCCTCACCCGGTATCACATGCGGAACATTGGCTGGCGGGGTTGGTGCTGCAGTATTTGCAGGCAAAGCTGGCGTGCTGATTGGTTGAGGTGCAGCTTGCGGGGCTGTGACACCTGTGGCTTTGAGAATTGGCGTCCAGCGCGCCAATTCGCTGGCAACATATTTTTGTAAAGCAGCAGGCGTGCGATTGGCTTTATCGGGCACCAATGCGCCCATTTCATTCAGCTCATCCCGAATCTGGGCTTGATCGAGCACCTTGCCCAAAGCGGCATTGAGTTTGGTAATCACATCCTTGGGCGCCCCATGGGGAACAAAGAGTCCATACCAGCCACTCGCTGTAAAGCCTTTGAGCCCCTGATCTTGCAGGGTTGGAACATCGGGGAGAATGGCTAGGCGCCGTGGCGTGCCAATGCCATAAGCGCGCGCCGCGCCAGCGCTAATCTGTGCTATCACATTGGTGAGTTGATCGCTGATCAGATCAATTTCGCCAGCCACCAGATCATTCATCGCCGGACCCGAGCCATTATAAGCCGCAAGCCGTGGTTGCGCGCCAATGAGTGAGCTCAGATAGAGACCTGCCATATAAGAGCTCGTGCCAATACCGGCATGCGCCAGGGCAATTTTGTCGCCACCCGATTTGAGAGCAGCGCTCAGCGCACGAAAATCTTTCGCTTGATTGCCGCGATTGGCAATGACAACAAACGGAGAGATAGCGATGAGCCCGACAGCATCAAAATCCTTCACCGGATCATAGGGCAGATTGGGATAAAGCGTTGACGCGCCACTATGCGTGTTCATCGAACCCATCAGCAGACTATAGCCATCAGCGCTGGCTTTGGCGGCACGGGCTGCGCCCAATGTACCATTGGCCCCAGCAATATTGTCGAACTGAATGGTCTGTCCAAGCACAGTGCCCAAACGTTCTCCAACCAGTCGGGCAATATCATCTGCCGCACTGTCGAGCGCATTGGGCACAATGAGAGTTAGCGGTTTGTCCGGAAAGGACTGGGGCTTGGTTTGCGCCAGGGCGCATGCGCCAGCAAACAAAATAAACGGGAGTGCCAGGAGGCAGGGAGCAATCTTTTTCATTTGCAAAGCTTACCTCCGATCAGATCGATAGGCCAGAGGGCTCAAATGCAAACCGGCAAGTCTTACGACCTGCCGGTTTAATCCATCCGAAGTCAAAGGCCAGGATCAGATATTTTTGGTGAAAAATTCCAGAGTGCGGCTGCGAGCAAGATCTGCCGCAGTCTTGTCATAAGAGCCACGCTCATCGCAATTGAAGCCATGGCCGGCTGAATAGACATAAATAGGCAATTCAGGACGGGCAGCCTTGATCTTTTCCACATCTGTCAGAGGAATGCTCTGATCCTTGTCACCGAAATGCAGCATGCAGGGGATGGAGGGCTTTTGATCGCACATAGCCGCAATGCCGCTACCATAATAACCGACGGCTGCGTTGAGGCCTTTCAGCTTCCAGGCGGACAAAAAGGCAAGAGTGCCACCCCAGCAATAGCCAACAAGGCCAACCTTGCCAGCCTGTTTGGCGTAATCAATGGCTGCCTGCACATCTATCTCGGCCTTGGCATTATCAACCTTGCCTTTGGTCTCCATGCCCTTTTGGCGGTCAGCGCCTTCATAGCCCACTTCCACGCCAGGTTCGACGCGATCAAACAGAGCCGGTGCAATCGCCAGATAGCCTTGTGAGGCATAAAAATCTGTCACATTGCGGATATGGCTGTTCACCCCGAAAATTTCCTGAATCACGACCATGCCAGCCTTGGGTGTACCGGCCGGGCGCGCGACATAGGCGCTGATCTTGACGCCATCGGATCCGGTAAGTGTGATCTTCTCTCCCATAACGATTCCCCTCATTGGTGTGAAAGCCATTTGGCTGAGGTGCTTATAATAAGGTCACAGGGGGTTTGGCTAGAGTTAATCTAATATGGCATGCGCAGGCGCGGTCTGTGTTTGGCTGTTTGGAGTTACACTTTGTGTCTGTAGGCTTGTTTGGCGGGCAGAGGGACGTTTGGGGCGTTGCATTAAAAATAAAAGCAGGGCAGTTGGCAGGCTGATCCACATCATCAGCAGAAAATCATTGGAATAGGAAATCGCCAGCGCTTGCCTGGTAACCTCGGCATTTAGGGCGGCACGCCCGCCAAAGGTCGTCACATTCCAGAATAAATAACTGCTACCAGTTTGCATCATACGATTGAAGGGCGTCAGTGTTTCGCCAATGCGTGTGTGCATCAATTGCATGTTATAAGTCAGCATAAACGACATGATCGAAATGCCGATCGCACTGCCCACATTACGCGCCAGGCTGAACAGGGCCGTCGCATCTGTACGCAAGTCCGGCGCAAGTGTTGCAAAGGCAACCACTTGCAGAGGAATAAACACAAAGCCCAGACCAAATCCCTGAATGACCGTGATGAGTGTGAGACGAGGAATATCAATCGCCGGCGTCCAGCGCGACATATCCCATAATGTGAATGCCAAAAGTAAAATGCCAAATGCCATTAATTTGCGTGGATCATAGCGGCTGGCAAGCTTGCCTGCGATCATCATCGAAGCCATCGTGCCCAGGCCTCGCGGCGCCATCAATAAGCCGGCCTGCCAGACAGGATAACCCGCCATCACTTGCACATAAGGCGCCAGAATGGCTGACGAGGCCAGCAAGACAAGGCCAATCGCAAACATCAGCAATAGTCCTGAGGCGAAGTTCACATCCTTGAAAATGCGCGGCGGAATATAGGGCGCTTTGGCAGTTGCTATGTGCACGACAAAGAGAAACAGTCCCAATAGGCCAATGATACCGGAGGCGATAATCTCGGTGGAGGAAAACCAATCCTGCTCAGCCCCGCGATCAAGCATGAGTTGCAAGGCGCCAATGCCGATGCTGAGTACAGCAAAGCCCACAACATCAAATTTCAACGCGCGATTAGCTTTTGTCTCATTGAGAAACAGAACGAGCCCGATAATGGCCAGAAGGCCAAAGGGCAGATTGATGAAAAATACCCAGCGCCAGTCAAACGCATCGGTGAGATAGCCGCCCAATGTCGGGCCCAGAATGGGGCCCACCATCACACCAACGCCCCACATAGCCATTGCCGATCCACGTTCTTCGGGCGTGTAAATATCCAGCATGATCGATTGTGACAAAGGCACTAGCGCCGCGCCAAATGTGCCTTGCGCCAGACGAAAGACGACCATTTGCGGCAGATTTTGTGCAAAGCCGCAGAGCATGGAGGTGATGGTAAATCCAGTCAGGCAGAGGATAAAAAAATTCTTGCGGCCAAAGCGCGCGGAAAGCCAACCTACGGGCGAGGTCATGATTGCGGCGGCCACAACATAGGACGTCAGCACCCAGGTGATCTGGTCAGATGTCGCAGACAGATTGCCCTGCATATAAGGCAGCGCCACATTGGTAATGGTTGAATCCAAAGCCTGCATCAATGTGGCCAATATAGTGCAAAAGGTCACAAATCCGCGATGCGGAATTTTGGGCGCAGTCGTTCCATTCATTTGGCAAAGCTATTGCTAACAGTCAGCCATTGGGGCCAAAGATCCAACCATTGCCGCTGATGGCCTGTGTCAATCTCGACGCTGACACTCATGCCTGAGCGCAAAGGCGGATCACTTGCCTTGAGATCGAAGGCAATATGCACAGGAACCCGTTGCACAACTTTCACCCAATTGCCGCTGGCATTTTGGGCGGGCAGAATGGAGAATTCTGAACCGGTCGCGGGCGCAATGCTCTGCAATGTCCCCTCCCAATCATGGCCGGGGAAAGCATCAACACTGATCTTTACCTTATTGCCGATCTTTGCATGAGTCAGATCTGTTTCTTTGAGATTGGCCTCAATCCATGCGCGTTCATTCGAGATCAAACCTACAGCGCCGGTATTGGTCAGTGCAGCTGTTTGCGACACGAGATAAGTGCCTTTTTGCAAGGAATCTACGCCCGTGACTATGCCAGCAAAAGGTGCATGCACACTGGAATGATCAAGCTGACGGCGAGCCTCATCAACCTGTGCCTTGATCTGCATAAATTGCGGATGTTGCTCTATGGGGCGCGCAAGATCACCGCCTAATTTTGTCAGCGCAATCTGTCCCTGCTTTTGCAAGGATTGCAGCTTTTGTTCTTCAGCGGTGAGGCTAAAAAAGGCCTGATCATAACTTGCCTTTGTGCCATTATCATTGCGCAGCAAGGTCTGCGCGCGTTCAAAGGCAGCTTGCGCCTGACTCAGCACAGCCTTTTGTGCTGCAATGTCGAATTGCAAACGCTCATAATCCTGTTTGGCAGATTCAAGATTGAGTTTGATTTGTTCCAATTGTGCTTGCGCTGCCTCAAGTGCGGATTGATAGGGTTTTGGATCAAGACGAAACAACACATCACCAGCTTTGACGCTTTGTCCTTCTTTCACCTCAATCGAGCTGACCACTCCCGAAACATCCGTCGAAACCATCAATTTGGCAAAACGAATATAGGCATTTTCCGTGCTGATCACGCGTCCGCCTTCAATCCAAGCATAGGCTGAAATCAGTCCGACAATGACAATGCTTCCCAGCATGATGAGCTTGCCGCGTGATTTGGGTTTGCTGGTTTTTGACTGTGTGGAATCGTTCATTATGCTTTGGCCTGATTGAGATCGTGAGTGAGATTGGCTTTCATTTGCAACAAAGCCTGTGTTGCAGCTGTCACTTGATCGGGGCTGAGCCCCTGACTCATCAATGCGCTCAGCTGGTGGCGATAAGCGCGGATGTCGCTTAATATGGGCAAGGCTTGCTCGCGCAAATATAGTCGTTTGATCCGGCGATCCTTGCCATCGGGACGACGCTCGACAAATCCATTGGCCTCAAGCCGGTCTATGAGGCGAGCAATGGTAATGGGTTCAACCTCCACCAGATCGGCCAGCTCAATTTGTGCCAGTCCGGGCTTGTGTTCCAGCCAAGCTAAAATGACCCATTGCGCCCGCGTCATGCCATGCTGGCGCGCAAGCCGATCCGTGCGGGTGCGCATCAAGCGCGCCACATCATAGATCAGGATCAGGGAGTCAGATTGGAGCGTATCAGAAACCATATGTACAATATAATAAGCAATGCTATTAATTTGGCAAGATTGTCTGCTCGAAAGCTATAAAATTATGCTTAAGCTTTGGGATAGATCCGCGTGAAATGACCCATTTTACGCCCCGGACGTGCCTCATGCTTGCCATAGAGATGTAGGCAAAGACCAGGTTCTTTCAGCAATTCCAGCCACATATCTACATCATTGCCGATCAGATTGCGCATTTCGACGGGTCCATGCGCCTGTGTCGAGCCAAGTGGCCAGCCGCAAATGGCGCGAATATGCTGCTCGAACTGGGAAGTAAAAGCGCCATCCAAGGTCCAGTGACCGGAATTATGAACCCGGGGTGCAATTTCATTGACCAGCAATTGATGATCTTTGCCGCCATCAGCTCGTGCTTTCTCGACATGGAACATTTCAACGCCCATCACACCGACATAATCGAGCGCATTGAGAATGGTGCGGGCAATCACAACAGCTTGCTCGGCAATCTCGGCAGGCACTTTGGCAGGAGCACGCGTCACCGCTAGAATGTGATGCTCGTGGACATTTTCACAAATGTCCCAGGCGGCAAATGAGCCATCTATGCCGCGCGCAGCAATAACGGAAATCTCGCGGGCAAAATCGATCATCCCTTCCAATATGGCCAATTGACCGCCCAGACTGCGAAAAGTCACAGCAAGATCGGAGCCTTCCCGGATCAAGGATTGCCCCTTGCCATCATAGCCCAGACAACGGCTCTTCAAAATGGAAGGGCGACCCAATTGACCCACAGCACGCGCAAGGCTGCCAGCATCATCGACCTGTAAAAACGGCGCCGTCTTAATGCCCAGACTATTCAGGAATGTCTTCTCAATCAGCCGATCTTGCGATTTGGCTAGAGCATTGGGATTGGGATGCACCGCACAGCGCGCTTGCAACACAGCTGCAGTGCGGGCCGGAACATTTTCAAATTCATAAGTGACAACGGCAACCTGATCAGCAAAGCGCGTTAAAGCCTCGTGATCGTCATAGGCGCCAATCGTAAACTGCGTGGCGACATCAAAGGCAGGACCGCTTTCAGGCGCATAAATGTGACTGCGCAGACCCAGGCGTGAAGCGGCAACAGCCAGCATGCGGCCCAATTGCCCGCCGCCCAAAATACCAATTGTATCGCCCGGATGAATGCTGCGCAGAGACATTCTAATGACTTGCCTCATCCACGGGAGTTTCACCCACTTGCTGTGTCTGCTTTTCTCGGAATTGATCAAGCCTCTTGGCCAGTTCTTGATCTTCCAGCGCCAGAATGGCCGCAGCCAGCAAAGCAGCATTGACCGCACCCGCCCGGCCAATCGCCAAGGTCCCAACCGGTATGCCGGCTGGCATTTGGACAATCGATAAAAGAGAATCCTGGCCCGATAGAGCTTTTGACTCAACTGGCACACCAAGCACAGGCAAGGGAGTCATCGATGCGGTCATGCCTGGTAAATGCGCCGCGCCGCCAGCGCCAGCAATTATCACTTTGAAATGATTGGACTTTGCGCTTTTAGCAAAGGCCACGAGCCGGTCCGGCGTCCGATGCGCCGAAACAATCCGGGATTCATAGCCCAGCTTCAACTCATCAAGGATTTGCGCCGCATGGCGCATAGTCGCCCAGTCAGACTGACTGCCCATAATGATTGCGATGGGTTTGCCCGATGCTGCCAAGTGAAGTCTCCTTCTGGCGGGAAGCTGGCGGAAATAGACGAGATATGTCGCTACGGCAAGCGATCTGCCGCCAAATCTCCAATAAAACCGCTCTCAGGCAATAATATCTGGGGTTATTTGATCCTCTAGAAAGGTGATCCGGTCCCGCAGCGCCAGTTTGCGTTTCTTGAACCTTTGCATTTGCAGCTGATCAGGCG
>OMIJ01000081.1 GCA_900299065.1 Hyphomicrobiales bacterium | reverse complement strand
TCAATTGGTCGTGGCGCTAGAGCAGGCCGGCTATGCGGTGGATCGGGCGCTTGATGGCGAAGAGGGGCATTTTCTCGGAGACACTGAAAACTATGATGCGGTGATCCTAGATCTCGGCCTGCCCAAGAAAGACGGCATTTCAGTTCTCGAAGACTGGCGCCGGGCGGGCCGCTCAATGCCTGTGCTGATTTTGACGGCGCGTGATCGCTGGAGTGATAAAGTCCAGGGCTTTGATGCAGGCGCAGATGATTATGTCGCCAAACCCTTTCATATGGAAGAAATTCTGGCTCGATTGCGGGCCCTTGTCCGGCGCGCATCAGGGCATGCGACCAGCGAATTGATCTGCGGCCCGCTTGTGCTCGATACCAAGGGCAGGCGTGTTTTGGTCGATGGGCAATTGATCAAGCTCACATCGCATGAATATCGTCTGCTTGATTATCTCATGCACCATATGGGGCGTGTGGTCTCGCGCACAGAATTGGTCGAGCATCTCTATGATCAGGACTTTGATCGGGACTCGAATACGATTGAGGTTTTTGTCGGCCGCTTGCGCAAGAAGCTCGGGCTGGATCTAATCCAAACCTTGCGCGGTCTTGGCTATCTTTTGGCTGCCCCGGAGAACACGCCCCAGGCCACGATTCGAAGAGAATCGTGAGATCGTCATGTTAAAGACGTTTTCATGAAAGCTGTCTCACGGTTTTTGCAGGATCAGCCCATTGCCACGCGCCTTTTTTATATGGCCGCGGTGTGGAGCTTTGTCCTTTTGCTCACCACTGGTGCTTTGCTGACCTTGATCTATCGTCACAGTGTCGAAGCGGCCTTTGATGATCGCCTGAGTGTTTTTTTGAGAGCCATAGTTGCGGATCTCGCCTCTCCGGGAGATGATACCAGAACCGAGCCAGGCCAATTGGGCGAGCCACGTTTTGAGCTCGCAAGTTCTGGATGGTATTGGCAGATCACGCGTGTCGATAGTGATCAGGAGGAGATTAAAGCCTCCCGCTCCTTATTTTCTGCCCGCTTGCCCAAACTCGCCGATCTTGGTGTCCAGCCCGAATTGGGCGGGTTGAGACGTGGCTGTGCTGAAGGGCCGGATCATCGCAAATTGCGATTTCTGGAGCGGATCGTCGATTTGGGGGATGAGGGTATTTATCTGATCCAGGTTACGGGCGCTTTCGATGAGATTGAAACGCAGGTGCGTGATTTTGAGCTCGCTCTGCTATTAGCCTTCAGCCTGCTGGCTATCGGATTGGTCGGGGCAACGGCTGTGCAATTGCGCTTTGGGTTGCGCCCTTTGCGTAATCTGCAAGAGCAGGTCGCCTCTATTCGTCGTGGCCATTCCGAAAAGATTGAAGGGAGTTTCCCGCGCGATCTCTCACCTCTGGCCGGAGAGCTCAATCTGTTGATTGCATCCAATCGAGATATAGTGGAGCGCGCCCGCACCCATGTTGGCAATCTCGCTCATGCCCTCAAAACGCCTTTAAGTGTCATCATCAATGAGGTCGGGGATAAAAGCGATGCAGCGTCAATCATGATGGGTGAGCAGGCGGCATTGATGCGCGATCAGGTCGGATATTATCTCGATAGGGCCAGAGCGGCGGCGCGCTCAAGTGTCATCGGCACGGTTTGTGAGGTCACGCCCGTTTTGCGCAGTCTGCTGCGCACCTTTGAGAAGATCTATGCCGAGCGTCAGATCAGGTTCGAACTGGCAGGGATGGATGATCTGCGGTTTCGGGGTGAGGCGCAGGATCTTCAAGATATGGTCGGCAATCTTTTGGATAATGCCGGCAAATGGTCGCGCCAAATGGTCGCTGTTCGTCTCGAACTCCGGCATGAGTCTGATGAGCGAAATTTGCCTCCCATGTTGGTCATTATCATTGAGGATGACGGCCCGGGTCTGGCGCTTGAGCAGCGTCAGGAAGCCATGATGCGTGGGCGCCGGCTGGATGAAACAAAGCCAGGATCCGGGCTTGGCCTGTCCATTGTTGTCGATCTGGCGGCCTCCTATTCGGGCTCTTTGGAGCTTAAAGAGAGCCCGTTGGGTGGATTAAAAGCCGTTTTGCACTTGCCAGCAGGCGAGCTGGGCCCCAGTTGAGAGCGGGTTGAGATGAACTTGCGCTCATTGGCTGGTTGGCCCATTCCAAACCGGGTCCGAAGGGGTTAAGAGACACAAATGGATCTTCTGATTTTTGTGATTCTGACCGCATTGGCCATTTTGAGTGTTCTTTGGCCTGTTTTACGTCGCTCCAGGGCGGCTGGCCAGCTCGACAGTGATATCGTCTTTTTTGAAGCGCAGGCCGCAGAGCTTGAGCGTGATCTCCAGCGTGGCCTGATCTCTGAGGCCGATGCCCATCAGGCGCGCGCCAGTGCCGCGCGTCGGCTGATGGCGCTATCCCAGCAAGTTCGAAATGATCAAACTTCTCCCGCTAGCGCAAGCCAATCTCTCATGCAGGTTCGCTGGTTTGCCCTGCTCGCGGTGCTCGCCGTTCCGATCATTTCGGTTGGCCTTTATGCGCGTATTGGTCAGCCTGATTTTCCAGACATGCCCTTGCAGGCGCGGCTCGAAGCTGCGCCGGGGCGCGGCGATATGATGGCAGTTCTCGCCCAGCTTGAAAAACATCTTGCCGAAAATCCTCAGGATGGGCGTGGGCAGGAATTGATTGCTCCTGTTTATATGCGCATGGGGCGCTATGGAGATGCTGCAAAAGCCTGGCGCGCTGTCATCAATACCAATGGCCCTTCTCTGCAGCGCTGGCTCGATCTGGGGCAGGCGCTGATCTATGCCAATAATGGCGATGTCACTGCTGAAGCGCGCGAGGTCTTTGAGGCCGCCAATCGCTTGTCATCCGAGCGGCCGGAGCCTTTATTTTTTCTAGGGCTGGCCGCAGAACAATCGGGCGAGTTTGCCAAAGCACGCGAATATTGGACGCTCCTTCTGGCCAATGCACCGCCCGATCTGGAGACAACCAAAATGGTACGCGCGCGGCTAGAGGCTCTGCCTCCCGCGGACTCCACGCAAGCGCAGGCCATTGCCAATCTGCCCGCTCAGGAGCGTCAAACGGCCATTCGCAGCATGGTCGATGGATTGGCGGCCCGCTTGCAGGCTGACGGCCATGATTTGGAGGGCTGGTTGCGATTGCTTCGGGCCTATTCTGTCTTGCAAGAGAAAGACAAAGCTCAGGCGGCGCTTGGAGATGCCAGGCGCAATTTTACAAGCGATGCTCAGGCGCTCTCAAAAATCGAGAATTTAGCGCGTGAACTTGGACTGGGGGGCTAGGGATGTCACGCAAAGGGCGTCGCCTCTTTTTTATCGGTCTGATCCTGAGCGTCTTTGGTCTTGCGCTTGGCATGATCCTCTTTGCCTTACGCGGCAGCGTCTCCTTGTTTCTCACCCCTACAGAATTGGCCGAACGTCAATTAAACGCAGGCGCTCGTTTGCGCTTGGGCGGTCTTGTCAAGGAAGGGTCGGTTGTCAAACTGGGCCCGCAATCCATCACCTTCGTCATCACAGATGGCACGAAGGATGTTGGTGTGAGTTATAAGGGCATTATCCCCGATCTGTTTCGTGAGGGGCAGGGCGTTGTGGCCGAGGGCCTGTTGACCTCGCCAAGCGCTTCGGGCGTTAGCCAGTTACGCGCTGATTCCGTCCTCGCCAAGCATGATGAAAATTACATGCCGCGCGAGATTGCCGAGAGTTTGAAAAAGCAGGGTGTCTGGCAGGGTGGAAGTCCACCATCTTCACCAACATCTCCGCCGCGACCGTGATGTCATGTCCATGAATTCAAAGCTATGAGTTCAAAGTGATGAGATTTTTTATAAGTCTTTCAATGCCAGTTGAGGTTAAATAATGATCATCGAGGCTGGACATTATGCGCTTGTTCTGGCTTTGGCCTTGTCGATTGTGCAGGCCAGTGTGCCGATCTATGGCTATTGGCGTCGCCAATCCGTATTGATGGATATGGCGCAAAGCACTGCGCTCATGCAATTTGTGATGATCGCGCTCGCCTTTGCAGCGTTGACTTATGCGCATATCGTTTCGGACTTTTCTCTGCGCAATGTGGTTGAGAATTCCCATTCCACCAAACCAATGATCTACAAAATCTCTGGCGTCTGGGGCAATCATGAAGGTTCCATGTTGCTTTGGGTGCTGATCCTCTCGCTCTTTGGTGCAATGCTGGCGGTGTTTTCGCGCCAAATGACTCAAAGCCTCAAATCTCTGACATTGAGCATACAGGCCTGGATTTCTGCTGCCTTTCTCTTGTTCATACTAATAACCTCCAATCCCTTTGAGCGCATCGGCATGCCGCCCATGGAAGGACAGGATCTCAACCCAATCTTGCAAGATCCTGGTTTGGCGATTCATCCGCCCTTGCTCTATCTGGGCTATGTCGGCTTTTCAGTAACCTTTTCCTTTGCTGCGGCGGCTTTAATCAGCGGTCGCATTGATCCGGCCTGGGCGCGCTTTGTGCGGCCCTGGACCTTGCTCGCCTGGATTTTTCTCACACTTGGCATAGCTATGGGCTCTTACTGGGCCTATTACACTTTAGGTTGGGGCGGGTTCTGGTTCTGGGATCCGGTTGAAAATGCCTCACTCATGCCCTGGCTGGCCGGGACTGGTCTGCTCCACAGTGCAGTGGTGATGGAAAAGCGCGATGCGCTGAAAATCTGGACTATTTTTCTCGCCATTCTTGCATTTTCTCTATCCTTGCTCGGCACATTTCTGGTGCGCTCGGGCGTGCTGACTTCGGTGCATGCTTTTGCCAGCGATCCGGAACGCGGCGTTTTCATCCTGTTGATTCTGGTTTTCTTTATCGGCGGTTCGCTTACGCTCTTTGCCTTTCGTGCGTCAAAGCTTCGGCAGGGGGGATTGTTTGCTCCAATCTCGCGCGAAGGTGCGCTTATTCTCAACAATCTCTTGCTGACAACCAGCTGTGCAACCGTCTTTGTCGGCACGCTCTATCCATTGTTTCTGGAAGCACTGACAGGAGAGAAAATCTCAGTTGGTCCGCCCTTTTTCAACCTGACCTTCGTGCCCATCTTCATTCCAATCTTTTTCCTTATGCCGATTGGTCAATTGCTGGCATGGAAGCGCGGCGATCTTCTGGCAGCGGCCCAACGCATGACGGCAGCTCTTGTAATTGCAATTGGATTTGGTCTTGGCCTTGCAGCCTGGCATGGCGAACCAGCTTTGGCGGCCTTGGGCGCGGCTCTGGCCGGCTATCTGATTCTTGGTTCATTCGTTGATATTTTCGGGCGTATCTTTGTGAGTAAAGCAAGTGCAGCGCAAGTTTGGGCGCGTGCTTCCGGCCTGCCTCTCTCGGCTTGGGGAACAGCTTTTGCCCATGCCGGTGTTGGCTTGAGTCTCCTCGGGCTTGCAGCAACGGGCTGGGGTGTTGAGAAGATTGTCAGTGTGCGTCTGGGCGATACGATGGATTTGGGGCCATGGCGTTTGGCGCTCACCAAGATCGAGCCGCGCCCCAATAGTAATTTTGATGCTCTGGTCGCGCAGATTCAAATCCTCGATGGCAACACAGCTGTTGCGCAGATTGAACCTGCACGCCGCTTGTTCAAGACGCGAGCAATGACCACTAGTGAAGCGGGCATAGCGACTTTGCGTATGGGTCAGGTTTATGTGACGATTGCCGAGCAAAATGCCGATCAATCTCTCGATATGCGTTTATATTGGAAACCCTATGTGTCGCTCATCTGGTTGGGCGGGCTCGTCATGGCGCTGGGTGGTTTTTTGTGTCTTGCCGATCGGCGTTTGCGCATTGGTCTTGGTAAAAGAGCAGCGACCAAGATTAAAGCGCATTCTGACCCTGATCCCCAATCCATGGCAGCGGCGCAATGAAGCGGCTTATTCTTCCGGTCTTCAGTTTATTGACGCTCATTCTTCTGGCGTTCTCAACGCCTGTCATCTCTCCTGCTCTTGCCGTTGAGCCAAGTGAAATATTAGCTGACCCTAAGCTGGAGGCACGCGCGCGTGATCTTTCGGCGCAATTGCGCTGTTTGGTCTGTCAAAACCAATCCATTGATGATTCCCAAGCTCCATTGGCCAAGGATTTGCGCTTGATTGTGCGCGAGCGGTTGATGGCGGGAGATGATGATGCGGCTATTATGTCTTTTCTTGTTCAGCGATATGGCGACTTTGTCCTGCTCAAGCCTCCATTCAAAATCGGCACCCTGCTATTATGGCTGACGCCTTTTGCGCTTTTATTGCTCGGCGCTTTGGGATTATGGAGATTGGCATTAAGCCGCGCTCAAATCACCCCCGTTCAGTCAGAAGCTTTGACAGAGACAGAAGAGGCTGAACTTGCGGCCATGCTGGCGCGTCCAAAGGGTCAATTGGGGCAAAAAGACGGCTGAAACCTTTCCAAAATTTCATCTGTCGGACATGATAAGGTAAACTTCGATCTGCCATTCCTATGTCATAGCCTAGGCTCAAGAGCCGGGTAGATAGATGAATGGAGTTGTCGAATGTTTCCCAAGAATGACAAATCTCAGCTTCAGAATCCCCCCCAATCCTTCTTCTCTTCCGCAGCATCCTCGAGAAAGCGCCATTTGTTGTTAGGGGCTGTCGCGATTGTGACGCTCTCCCTTGCGCTGCCCTATGGCCAATCGCTTCTAAGCTCCACTCCGGCCACCTTTATCACAAACGCTAAGGCCCAGACAGTTTCTAGCGCGCCTTTGTCCTTTGCAGATGTGGTTGAGCGCGTGCGCGGTGCCGTCGTCTCCGTCAAGGTGAAGACGATCGATAATGAGGCTTTAGGCAGATCTGGTCCAGCTTTGCCCCGCTTGCAGCCCGGTGATCCGCTCGAGCGTTTCTTCCGGCAGTTTGGTGAGCCCGGTGCAGATGAGCGCAGCGGTCGTCAGGCGCGCCCGCGTCAGGGCCTTGCGCAAGGATCAGGCTTTATCATCTCCGCTGATGGTTATGTCGTGACCAATAATCACGTAATCGATCATGCGCAGGAAATCACGCTCACTCTGGATGGCGGCAAGACTCTTGAGGCAAGCCTCGTTGGCGTTGATCCTAAAACAGATCTGGCTTTGCTGAAAATCAAGCAGAGCGGCACCTATCCTTATGTTGAATTTGCTACTGCAAGTCCGCGAGTGGGCGATTGGGTGATAGCTGTCGGCAATCCCTTCGGCTTAGGCGGAACCGTAACGGCCGGCATTGTTTCAGCGCGCGGTCGCGATATTGGTAGCGGTCCCTATGATGATTATTTGCAGATCGATGCGCCTGTTAATCGCGGCAATTCAGGCGGCCCGACCTTCAATGCAGCTGGTCAGGTTGTGGGAGTGAATACGGCGATTTACTCTCCCTCAGGCGGCAGCGTTGGCATTGGCTTTGCGATCCCCGCTGAAGTTGTCAGGGATGTTGTTGCAGACCTGCGTGATAAGGGCAGTGTGGCGCGCGGTTGGCTGGGTGTTCAAATTCAGCCTGTCACCGATGAAATTGCCGAGACTTTAGCGATGAAGTCAGCAAAGGGTGCTCTTGTCTCCGAAACACAGAATGACTCTCCTGCCTCTAAAGCCGGACTGCGGTCAGGAGACGTCATCACGGCTGTCAATGGAGGCAAGATCGAAAATCCGCGTGAACTCTCCCGCAGGATTGCCGCTCTTGGTCCTGATAAATCTGTAGAACTCACTTATCTGCGAGATGGATCAGAGAAGACCTTATCCCTGCGTCTGGGCGCACTGCCCAGTGAGCGTCAGGTTGAGGCGAAATCAGACCGGGACAATCGGGGCGGCGACCAATCCTTGACCCGCTACGGACTGGCTTTGGCTCCGGCCAAACAAGTGTCTGGCGCCGGTTCGCAAGGCCTTGTGGTTACCCAGATCGACCCTGATGGGCCGGCAGCTCAAAAGCAATTGCAGCCCGGTGATGTGATCTTACAGGCAGGAGGGCAAAATCTGTCCCGCCCGCAAGATCTGATTGCAGCCCTTGATCAGGCTCGCAAGCAGGGTCGCAAAGCGGTGCTTTTGAAGGTCAAGAGCGAAGAAGCCACCAGATTTGTGGCTCTCTCTGTCAATCCCGCCTCTTGAATGTGATAGGCTCTGCATCATATCCCCCTGATGCACGGCTGGACGGCAGGCTGAAATCAAGCCTGCCGTTTTTTGCAGGACCGGCTAATATGAGCCCTATGCGTATTCTAATTGTCGAAGACGACCCCGAAGCGGGATCCTATCTGGTGCGAGCCTTTAAAGAGGCCGGGCATGTTGCCGATCTGGCCAATGACGGGCTTGATGGCTATGCCATGGCCAGCGAGGGGGATTATGACGTGCTGATCATTGATCGCATGTTGCCGCGCATGGATGGGCTCTCCTTGATTGGTGGGCTACGCCAGCAAAAAGTTAGCACACCTGTTTTGATCCTCTCGGCTTTGGGGCAGGTCGATGATCGCGTTAAAGGGTTGCGTGCGGGTGGCGATGATTATCTTGCAAAGCCCTACGCCTTTTCAGAATTGCTGGCGCGTGTCGAAGTATTGATGCGACGAAATGGTCATTCTCTATCCGAGCCTGTGGCCTATCGTGTCGCAGATCTCGAGCTTGATCGTCTGGCGCATAAGCTCACTCGCAAAGGCCGTGAGATCGTCTTACAACCCAGAGAATTTCGTCTGCTCGAATATTTGATGCAGAATGCCGGCAAGGTTGTCACTCGTACTATGCTGCTTGAAAATGTCTGGGATTATCATTTTGATCCGCAGACCAATGTCATTGATGTGCATGTGTCACGCTTGAGGGCTAAGATTGACAAGGGCCATGAAGTGCCCTTGCTGCACACCATTCGCGGCGCAGGATATATGATTCGTGACAGCCTTCGTTAAATTGCTGCGCACGACAGCCTTCAAACTATCGCTGGTCTATCTGCTCGCTTTTGCTTTGGTGGCAGGCGCCATGATGGTTTGGGCAGGTTGGCGTGCCAAGCAATTATTTGATGATCAGATCGCCTCCACCATCGAAGTCGAGATCGCTGGCCTAGCCGAGCAATATAGACAATTGGGCATTCGTGGATTGGTTGAGGCCGTCGAGCGCCGCGCCCGCCAGCCCGGCGCCTCACTCTATCTGGTGACGACTTTTGCGGGTGAAACAGTTGTCGGCAATTTAGCCGCCCTGCCGCCAGGCGTCATTCAACGCCCCGGAGTCGTTGAGACTGGTTATCAACGCATTGGTGAGGTTGAGCAAAGGCGCCGTGCTTTAGCGCGAATATTCATTTTACCCGGCGGGTTCCGGCTTCTGGTTGGTCGTGATCTGGAAGATCGTGAAGCTCTGCGCCGCATTATGACAAGCGCTTTAACCACAACTTTGCTCTGGCTGACGTTGATTGGCACGATTGGTGGCATCTGGGTTGCACGACGTGTGTTGCTGCGTGTTGATGCAATGAACGCCTCTGTTCAAAAGATTATGCAGGGTGATTTTCTGGGTCGACTTCCCGTGAATGGCAGTCAGGATGAACTCGATAGATTGGCTGAAAATCTCAATGCTATGTTAGACCGCATTGAAGAGTTGATGAATGAGCTGCGGCAGGTTTCAGACAATATAGCGCATGATCTCAAAACACCTCTCACGCGCCTGCGTAATAGAGCTGAGGAGGCCTTGCGGCGTGAGCGCACAGGCGAAGATTACCGCGCTACACTTGAAACAATGATTGATGATTCTGACAATCTGATCAAAATTTTCAATGCTCTTTTGATGATTGCGCGCGTTGAGGCCGGGCGTGAACAGGATGGAAATTCCATTTTTGATCTCTCGCAAGTCGCCAAAGATATGGTTGATCTCTTCGAGCCTCTGGCTGAAGAGGCGAATGCCAGAATTGTTCTGGATGTCGATCAGGGATTGAAGATCAAAGGTAATCGCGAGCTCATCGGCCAAGCGATTGCCAATCTGCTCGATAATGCGCTCAAATATGGTCTGCCCGATCCTGCGCAAAATCAAGCTGTCTTGGAAAATGTTCAGTCGAGCGCTCTGATTAGCGTGAGGCTCAGTCATGAAAAAGACAAGGTCAAGCTTGTCGTGGCAGATTGTGGAACCGGCATTGCTGAACAAAATCGTGAACGCGTGCTGAGCCGATTTGTGCGATTGGAAATGTCGCGCACAAAGCCGGGTTCGGGGCTTGGTCTGTCTTTGGTCTCTGCTGTGATCAAATTGCACGGCGGTAAAATGAACCTTGAGGATAATGAGCCAGGTTTGCGCGTCGTTGTGACGCTTCCAGCTCTTGTCGACTCTCCCCGCTCTGTTGGATAATCATCTCATAGGATCAGTTGCGATCCTGTCAGAGGGGTTGAGCTGGGAATGACGACGCAAACTTTAGCGCAATTAGCCTCCAAAGCTCCCAAGCTGGCCAATCCCAAGCATGCGCGCCTGATGCTTGATCACCTCATTGAGAAGGCCCAAAACGAAGCGCCGGCTCTGGTTGATCGCCTTGCTTTGCCACACGTCCATAAATTGGCACTGGGTATTGCCGATCACAGCCCCTATCTCTGGCAGATTATGCAGCGCGACCCTGTCCGTTTGCTGCGCTTGCTCGATCAAGCTCCAGAAGAAGCACTCGATCATTGCCTGTCACAATCCGCCGACTTTTACCATTTGACGATGGATGAAGCGCTGGTGATGAAAAATTTGCGGCAGGCCAAGCAGGAAGTTGCATTGCTCATCGCTTTGGCAGATTTGTCCGGCGTCTGGTCTCTACAAATGGTCACAGATGCTCTGGCGCGATTTGCAGACCATGCGGTGCAAACGGCGCTGTCGTTTCTGCTAAGACAGGCGCATGAAGCAGGCAAAATGAACCTTGCCTCTTTGCGCTATCCTCAGTCTGAATGCGGCCTTGTCGTCATTGCCATGGGCAAGCATGGCGCGCGGGAGCTTAACTATTCGAGCGATATTGATCTGATTGTCTTTTATGATCCTGACACGCCAGCGCTAACAAAAGCGAGCGAAGCGGGCCAAGTCTTTGTCGCCATCACAAAGCGCCTCGCACATATTTTAGAATCTCGCACGGAAGATGGTTATGTGCTGCGGGTTGATCTGCGTTTGCGACCTGACCCGGGCTCAACTTCAGTCGCCATCTCTCTTCCTGCTGCCGCTGGCTATTATGAAATGCTTGGCCAGAATTGGGAGCGCGCAGCTCTGATCAAAGCCAGAGCCATTGCCGGTGAACTCCACTTGGGGGTGGATTTTCTCAAAAATCTTGCACCCTTCATCTGGCGCAAATATTTTGATTATGCAGCCATTGCAGACATTCATGCAATGAAACGACAGATTCATTCTGTGCGCGGTCATGCCGAAGTGGCCGTGGCAGGCCATGATCTCAAATTGGGACGCGGCGGCATACGTGAAATTGAATTCTTCGTGCAGACTCAGCAATTGATCTTTGGCGGCAGGCGCCCGCACCTGCGGGGTTCTCGCACATTGGATATGCTCAATGCATTGGAGCAAGATGGCTGGGTCACCAAAGATGCGGTCAAGGATCTGACCAAATCCTATATTTTCTTGCGTGAACTTGAGCATCGCCTGCAAATGATCACCGATGAGCAGACTCAGCGCTTGCCTTCCGATCTGGACGAGCTCAAGCGCTTTGCGCAATTCTGTGGCTATACCACTTTGCGCAAGTTTGAAACTGAAGTCGCGCGGCATTTACGTAGCGTTGAGACTCATTATGCGCGATTGTTCGAGCATGAACCCTCCCTAGATGCGACTAAGGGTAGTCTTGTCTTCACCGGTGTGACGGATGATCCTGACACGATTGCGACCCTTTCCAATATGGGGTTCCTGAAGCCTCAACAGGCAACGGAGATTATTCGCGGTTGGCACTTTGGTCGGCGTGCTGCCGTTCAAAGCGCAAGAGCCCGTGAAGTTGTGACAGAGCTTGTGCCGGCTTTGCTGCAGTCTTTCTCAGGCAGCGCAGATCCCGATGCAGCGCTCAATGCTTTTGATCAGGCACTCACGCGTATGCCAGCGGCCATTGAGCTGATGGCTATTTTGAAATCGAACCAGACTGTGCGTGATCTCTTCGCAGATATATTGGGCAGTGCGCCAAGACTGGCAAATATGATTGCGCATAGGCCGCATGTTCTCGATGCCGCGATTGATCCCGCTCTCATTCAGGGGCAGGGCGATGAACAGGCTTATAGCAAAAGACTCGACTCGCTCTCCAGCTCCAGAGATATGATGGAAGATTATCTCGATGCCATTCGCGATTTCGCGCAAGAGGAAATGTTCCTCATTGGGTTGCGAACGCTGACACGGGTCATTGATCCGTCCGATGCTGGTCGTTGTTATTCTGATCTTGCCAGCGTCATCGTTCGCAAGACATTGGATCGTGTCATGGCGCTCTTTGCGCAAGATCATGGGCGAATGTCACAGGGGCGCTTTGCAATCATCGCTCTGGGCAAACTTGGGTCAAGAGAAATGACCTGCGCCTCCGATCTCGATCTCGTGCTTATCTATGACCATGATAAGGAGCACACCGAATCTGATGGGCCAAGGCCATTGCATGGCACACAATATTATATCAGGCTAGCCACGCGGCTCGTGACAGCTCTTACGGTGGCTACAAGACGTGGTCGATTATATGAGATTGATATGCGTTTGCGCCCATCTGGCAGCAAAGGGCCCGTGGCAACTCATATTCAGAGCTTTGCTGATTACCAAATGCAGGAGGCTGAGACATGGGAGCATATGGCGCTTACCAGAGCCCGTTGCATAGCTGGCGATCACAGCCTTGTTGCTGATCTGAATGCCTTGACTCTCAATATTCTCACGCTGACGCGCGAGGAGAAAAAATTACGCAAAGACATTGCCGATATGCGGCAATTGATCCTGCAGGAGAAAGGCGGTCTAGATCCTTGGGATTTGAAGATCGTCCCCGGTGGCTTGCTCGATATTGAGTTTATCGCGCAATATTTATGTCTGCGCTGGTCTCGTGTACATCCCGATCTCGTGCATAGTGATACACAACAAGTTCTACTTCATGCCGAGCATTTAGGATTATTGAGTGCGGACGCCAGCGAGAAATTACTGAGCGCGCATCGTCTCTATACTGACTTTAGTCAGATGTCGCGAATCTGTATCGAAGGCCCCTTTCAGCCAGATGAAGTTGAAGAGGGGATTCGCAAACGCCTTGCCAATGCAACTGGCCTGCCAGATTTCAAACAACTGGAACTAGCACTCTCTGAGGCGCGAGAAAAAGTCCGTCAGATCTATGATGAGACTATTTCTGGTCTCTGATTAAGCGGCAATTGTTTGTCCTGTCAGGCGGAGTTCATGGATCCGCGCGCTCAAGGGCTCGCTTGTCTGTTCTGCAATTGTCAAGGGTAGACAAATGCGCACTATGGTTCCTGCGCCCATGGCTGACTTGATGCGCAGCGAGCCGCCATGCAATTCAATTAAAGCTCGTGCGATGGCAAGCCCCAGGCCCGATCCCTTGCAGCCATTTTCCAGCGGTGTATCGATCTGTTCGAACGGACGCCCCAATCGGGCCAGAGCGGTTGGTGGAATGCCAATGCCATTATCGCAGACGTAAATACAGACATGCTCCTTGTGCGAGCGCTGACGCACATGAACCCGACCTTGTTCCGGGGTAAAGCGAATTGCATTGCGTAAAATCTTCGTCAGCACTTGTCCAAGTGCGCCAGGATCAGCCTGAGTGCTGACATCCTCAGTCTTGTCAAAGTAAATTTGTATGTTCTTGTCCTGAGCCGAGGGGCGAACCTGATGTATGGCTCGGGCAATTTCATCATTCACCCAGATTTCTTTACGATTAAGCGTGAGTCGGCCTGTCTCCAATCGTGACATGTCCAGAACATCGGAAATGATTGCAAGTAAGGCCTGTCCGCTTTGGCG
>OMIJ01000080.1 GCA_900299065.1 Hyphomicrobiales bacterium | reverse complement strand
TATCTCGATCAATTGATGGAGCGCGGCGTCGAGTTGATCATTCAAAATGGCGTGCCCTTGCCTATCCTGATTGGCACTCAAGCGCATGATCGCATGATCGAACATATGCGCAACTATACGGGCCTGCCAGCCACCTCAACTGTGAATGCCGTTGTGAAAGGCGCCAGAGAAATTGGTATTAAAAAAATCGTCGTCGGCAATAAATGGTCCGATGCGATGAACCAAAGTCTGGCAAGTTTTTTTGCCAGAGAGGGGATTGAGGTCTGCGGCATTGCCAATCAATCCATCGCGCCCAAGGATTTCATGAAAATCAAAGACTCAACTCATATGGAACTCGCCTATGAGCTGGGCCGGCGTGGTCTGCAAGATCACCCCGAAGCAGATGGGCTTTATTTGGGCGGTGGCTCATGGCTATGCGAGCCCGTTGCCAAAAGGCTCGAGGATGAATTTGGCAAGCCCGTGATTTGCAACGAGACGGCACGTGTGCGTCATGTCATGCAAATGCTGAATGACTGGACTCCCATAGCCAGTCATGGACGCATTTTCTCAACACCCTGATCTGCCAAGGCCAATATGTTTGAAGATCATCTACCCAAATTTAAAATTGGTTGTCTCGCGCCGCTAGGTGTGATCGGCAATGAGCCTTATGAATTTTACCGCATTGCCCCGCCCGGCATTGAATTGTTTTTAATTCCTGTCGGCCTGTCTGAATTTTCCAATCAGGACGTCGAGCGCGTCTTTGCGCCCATGACGAGCTATCTCGATCAATTATTGGCGCGGGGCGTTGATCTCATCATTCAGAATGGTGTGCCATTGCCTATCCTTATGGGACTTGAGGGCCATGATCGCCTTGTTGAGATGATGAATGATCATGCCCGCATTCCCTGCACCAGCACGGTGAATGCCGTCGTGAAATCGGCCGCAGAGATTGGCATTCGCAATTTGGTTGTTGCCAATAAATGGACCGATGCGATGAATGACAATCTCAAACTCTTCTTTGCCAGAGAAGGTATCACCATCACGGGCGTTTATAATCAATCGCTAAAGCCTGCAGATTTCGTCAAAATCAGAGCGGATGACCATATGGTGCTGGCCTGGCAATTGGGCCGCAAGGCGCTGATGGAAAATCCCGATGCAGATGCGCTTTATATAGGTGGTGGAACCTGGCTATGTGAGCCGGTGGCACGCAAACTCGAAGATGAGTTCGGCAAACCCGTCATCTGCAATCAGACATCACGGATCAGGCATATGCTGCGCATCCTGGGCGATTGGCAGCCCTTGCATGGCCACGGGGCACTGCTGGCGCCTCCTTAAAAGAGGCTAGGGCCTATTTGGCCGCCAAACGAGCCTGTCTTTGTTCAGGAAATTTCTCATCCGGCATCAACATGAGGCGGTCAACCCGACCGCCTTCAACCATATGCGTCTGGATGATTTCATCAATGTCGGCTTTGGTTTGATAGGTATACCAAACGCCTTCAGGATAGATCACCAAAACCGGTCCTAGCTCGCAGCGCTCAAGACAACCTGATTGGTTAATGCGAATGGATTTGAGACCCGCGGCTTTGGCGCGCTCTTTCATATAGGGCTGCAATTCATCCGCGCCCCTATGCAGACAGCAACCACGCGGATGATTCTCAGGCCGCTCATTCTTGCACACAAAGACATGGGCTTTGTAGTAAAGATCCTGATCGGCCATTTAACCCTCCTCAGCGCGGCAGAGCCAGCTCTTGCAGGCTCTAACGCTTATTGGCAGGTCCGACCAGTGCGAACCCCGTGCCACGCTGGGAACCTCTCAGGCGATCAGTGCCGTCGCAATAGCGAGAAAGCCCAGAGAGAAAATAACGCCTAATGCGGCAAGATCGATTTTTGTGTCCTTGGTCATGGCAAGATCTTTCTAAAGTGTGTACGCCTAGCCGCTGAAACTCCGTCATGGTTCAGGCCAAAGCAGATAAGCAATACATATTGCTGCAGCGCACAATGACCAGTAACAATTCTGCATGGCTGACCACAGCTAGGAGCAAGGCAGCAGATTAAAGCTGGTTGGACGCAAGAAATTTATTATTAAATATAACTAAATAATCCCTCGCCAAATGAAACTGCCCCGATCTACTGATCGGGGCAGGCGGTGGAAGATGGATTGTCGTAGATTATTTCGTCAGTTCTTTGATCCGCTCAACGACCGAGGGGGGCGCGCTCATAATCTCCTCAACGACCTGCTGCAGCCGCTCGCCCTTACGCAAAGTGATTTCATAATGAAGCTTTTTGGCCTCTTCGAGGAACGCCGGATCCGCCATCATGGCATCAAAAGACCGACGCAGCGCCTCCAGCCGATCAGCTGGAATGCCAGGTGGACCAATCACAGGACGACCCAATTCAAGCGAGGAATCATAAAGCGAGATGATCTGCTTTTGCTCTTCTGTTTTCGCGAATTGATAAATGGTCGGTGCGTTAATCCCCGGCACGGGATCATGTTCCATAGTGAACAGCACTTTGAGCTTACCTGAGTCCAGCCAACCGGGTCGTGAACTTCTGATGCCGCCAATAGTCTGGCAGACGGCATGCAACTCGCCCTTTTCCATAGCATGAATCACATTTTCAGCACTGCCATAGCCTTCAATCAGCTTGAACTTCATGCCAAGCAATTTAGCCAGCAGTATGGGTGTGTTGGTCACAGATGTGCCTGCCCCGGCACCACCAATCAGAAGCTCTTTCTCGAATAATTGCTCCGCCTTTTGTACTGGCGATGTCTCAATGGCAAAGCAGCCGCGATTGGTCATCTCAGGCGAACCAATCCAGCTCAATTTGCGCGGATCAAAGCGAATATTACTATCCCCCATCAAAGAGAGATAAGGCAGTGCGCGCTCGGTAAAGCCAACGACCGAGCCATCGCGCTCAGCACTATTGGCAATAAAATTTGCTGCAATGATCTGGCCTGCACCGGGCATGTTTTGAACTATGAAACTGGGCTTGCCGGGGATGAAGCGGCCCCAATGACGCACCATCAGACGCATCCATACATCATAATCAGAGCCCGGAGGGTTTCCAACGATCGCCTTCATTTGGCGCCCTTTGTAGAAATCCTCGACAGGATCAGCCTTGGCCGGTGAAACCAGATTGATGAGGGCCAGAGTGCCAATACCCAACGCCATAAGCGCCAGACCAAACCCTTTTCTTGCGTGCTGCAAATTCATAATGCCCCCCGTCGATATTGATCCGAGCCCTCATTTGGACGTCTCGTCGCAAACCAAGCTTCTTGCCCTACAGTCTAATAAGTTTCGAATAGAAGGCAAGAAATGAGACAAGAAGCCCAAGCAAGACAAGCGTCCATTCCCCCGCGCTTGCCTGTGGAAGCAAAGTCAAGGATAAATCAGCAAGAGCGCGACAAACGATTAAAGAGCCCTGACATGATCAAGCATGAAAGCGATGTGACCCCTGCCGTTCTGGCAGTGATGGAGCAAACGCAAGATCCACGCCTGCGCCAAATCATGATCTCCCTGATTAAGCATTTGCATGGCTTTATCCGCGATGTTCATCTGACCGAAGAGGAATTACGCACGGCAGCACGTTTAATCATCTCTATCGGTCAGCAATCTTCCGATACGCATAATGAAGCTATTTTGCTGGCCGGATCTTTGGGCATATCTTCACTGGTCTGCTTGTTGAACAATGGTGAGAATGGCACGAAGGAAACCTCGCAATCCTTGCTCGGGCCTTTCTGGCGGTTGAATTCGCCGCAGGTGGAGAATGGTGGCTCTTTGCTGCGCTCGCCCACGCCCGGACCAGCCCTCTTCATGTCCGCACGCGTGATTGATCAAGCTGGCCAGCCTGTCATAGGCGCACAAGTGGATATCTGGCACTCCTCGCCTGTCGGCTATTATGAAAATCAGGATCAAGCACAGGCTGATTTCAATTTGCGCGGCACATTCACAACCAATGAGGAAGGGCGATTCTGGTTTCGCTCTGTCCGACCCGCCGGCTATCCCGTGCCTACAAATGGCATTGTTGGCCAATTGCTCAGCGCACAAAATCGCCATCCCTATCGCCCGGCGCATATTCACGCGCTGATCTTCAAGCCGGGATTCAAAACGCTCATTAGCCAGGTCTATGCTGATGATGATCCGCATCTGACCACAGATGTGCAATTTGGCGTCACCCGCGCTCTGATTGGCCATTTCGAGCGCCACGAGGAGCCTCATGCACAGGCAACAGATGCCGGATCGCCCTGGTATTCGCTCGATTACACTTATGTGATGGAACAGGGCGAAGCGCGCCTGCCAACGCCGCCCATTAAATAAAGCGCGTCACTTGGCTGTGTCCTATTGGCAAAGATGCAAGGCTTGATCGAGCAGAGCACCCTCTTTCAAATGCTCCAGCAGGCTGAAATGATTCTCACCCTTGATGATGAGCACAGGATCGCTCTGCCAAGCCTCGGATAAAGCCTGCGACTGACGCTTGAATTCATCGCTTTCTGCACCCCCCAAAGCAATCGCGATTCTTGTTCCCGGACGCGGCTGTTTGAACAGAGGCGACAACATGCGCGCCTGCTCAAGACTTTTGAGCCCGAGTATGCGCCCCATAGGCATATGCAACAAAGGCTCAAGATCAACAACACCTGAGAGCACATGCGCAGAGCTGAGTTTGGGCGCCAATTCATCACAGGCCAGATAGGCTGCCAAATGACCACCCGCTGAATGGCCAGCCACATGCAGTCGCTTTGCATCAAGGCCTAAAAACTCTGCCTGATCGACAAGGAAATGTAGAGCCTTGCGCACATGTGTCACGATCTGAGCCAGGCTGGTTTCCGGTGCGAGCGGGTAATCAATATTGGCAACTGCAAAACCTGCTTGCACCATACCAAGACAAAATTGCGCATGCTGATCCTTGCTGGAGGCTTGCCAATAGCCCCCATGCAGAAAAGCCCAGATCGGAGGTTTGGCCACACCTTGAGGGCGATAGAGATCGAGACATTCATCACGATGCGCGCCATAGGCAATATCAAGACCGCTATGCTGAGCGCGTGCCAATACGCCCTCGCGGCTCCATTTTGCAAACACCGCGCCCATATCTGGCACTTGTCCACGCGGTGACATTTGCTGCGCAATTTGCGCGGCCGTATAGCCACGCAGCACAGGCTCTAAAGAGGCCGGCGCACTGGGCACATTCGCCAGCGCCTCAACAATCACCTCATCGCCAGGGCTATATTTGAGCTGAACGGGCGGACGAAATCCGGCAAAAACCTCCCGCCAGATGCGATCCACCACAAGTCGATTGGGATGCAAAGCGGCGGGATCAGGCCCGGACCAGATC
>OMIJ01000079.1 GCA_900299065.1 Hyphomicrobiales bacterium | reverse complement strand
TGATTGCTGAAATTGTCAATGGCTCAATTGCTGCAGATGTTGGTCTGCAAGGAGGTGACATTATTCTTGCGATCAATGACAAGAAAATTCAACGGACGGGTGATGTGCAGCAGGCAGTCGAGCGTCGTCAAGCTTATTGGAAATTGACGATCAATCGTAATGGCCAGGTTGTTACCAGTGTAATCGGCGGATAGTCGAAAGACTTCACTGCTCGGCAGGCCCGCGCACAATTGCTTTGTGCATCAGGCCTGCAGGCTGATTCTCATGGCTCAAGGCTTAAGTTCAGGCCGCTTTTCGTCCGGCCTTTTCGGATTTTGATTTTCCAAGGCGGCGCTTCAAAGATAGCCAGAGTTTGCGAATTTCATCGGCAGCCACGCTTGATGGCGCAAATTCAGAAACACCAAGCCCATGACGTGTTGCCTCCTGAAAGTCGACACGCTGGCTGATTAAAGGCGTGATGAGGCCACCCATAGCTTCAAGAGCCTTGGCGCCTTCTTCAATGCGACCCGATTGCTGAGAGGGAGGGCATTGGTTGAGCAGAAACGCATAGGGCGTTCCGATCTTCTTGAGCACTTTGCGGGTCGTTTCGCTAGACCACAAATCAAAGGCATTAGGACGGGCGGGAATGATGCAAAGATCAGAGTTTTGCATTGCAGATTCTGTTGCTTGAGATTGCGCTCCAGGCGTATCAATGATGACTAGAGTCACGCCGTCTTTCTCAAGCGCAGCTAGAACCTTTTTTAACTTGTCTGAACCCACCGCTTCAACAGGAATGTCCCTGTCATTTCTGGTCTTCGACCATTGAACCAGAGATTGCTGCGGATCCATATCAATGATGAAGACGCGCTCACCTGTTTCGGTGGCGGCAGCAGCGATAGAGGATGCCAGAGTGCTTTTCCCAGAACCGCCTTTTTGGGTTACAAAAGAAATTATTCGCATGTGAAAGTTCTTCCCATTAAAAATAAAAGAATTGCCGATCTACAAACTCAGGCGGCAATCCGATGGTATGGAGTTTTGCTGTGAGTCGCAACTTTTGCGGCACGTGTTCAGACTTGCATCATCGGACTTGCGCGAGCATTGTAGATTTTCACTTCAGTTATGAAGAGCCTGCGACCTATGTCGGATAAGAGCGTTTCAACCAGCCCGATTGTTAAGCCGCCTTGGCCGTTGGCTGATCGCATTCGGCCGCAGTCTTTGTCGGATGTCGCCGGGCAAGAACATTTGCTCGGTGCTGATGGGACTTTGCGGCGCATGATTGACACAGGCTCATTGAGTTCATTGATCTTCTGGGGCCCGCCGGGCACGGGTAAGACATCTGTCGCAAGACTTTTGGCAGATGCGACACAATTGGCCTTTGTGCAAATCTCTGCAATTTTTAGTGGCGTTGCCGATCTCAAAAAAGTATTTGAAGAGGCGCGGACCAAACGACGTGCAGGGCAGGGGACTCTCTTATTCGTTGACGAGATTCACCGCTTTAATCGCGCCCAGCAAGATTCTTTTCTGCCTGTGATGGAAGATGGCACAATCACTCTGATCGGGGCAACGACGGAAAATCCATCTTTTGAACTGAATGCCGCTTTGCTCTCGCGCGCGCGTGTTATGACTTTTCGATCGCTTGATCCGCAAGCCATCTCGCATTTGTTGCTGCGTGCTGAGGAATTAGAAGAGCGTAAGCTGCCGCTGGATGAAGATGCGCGTGAGGCTTTGATCATCATGGCCGATGGCGATGGACGTGCGGCGCTCACTCTGGCTGAGGATGTGTGGAAGGCCGTGCCTTCCGATCAACATCTCGATGTTGCGCAATTGGCCAAAGTCGTGCAAAGACGCGCCCCCATTTATGACAAAGCGCAGGAGGGACATTACAACCTCATCAGCGCTTTACATAAAAGCGTGCGTGGATCTGATCCTGATGCAGCGCTTTATTATCTTGCTCGCATGCTTGATGCGGGCGAGAATCCGCTGTTCATTGCAAGGCGTGTCGTGCGCATGGCGGTGGAGGATATTGGCCTTGCTGATCCTCAAGCGCTCGTTATCGCCAATGCCGCCAAGGAAGCTTATGATTTTCTTGGCTCTCCCGAAGGGGAATTGGCTTTGGTACAGGCGGTTGTCTATGTCGCCAGCGCACCTAAATCCAATGCGCTCTACAAGGCCTGGAAAAATGCGCAGGAGCTTGCCAAAAAGCGCGGCTCACTCATGCCGCCCAGAACCATTCTCAATGCTCCGACCAGGCTGATGAAGGAAGAAGGCTATGGTCAGGGTTATCTTTATGACCATGACCAGCCTGATGCGTTTTCGGGGCAGAATTATTGGCCTGAGGCGATTGGTCGGCAGGTGTTTTATGAGCCGGTTGAGCGCGGTTTTGAGCGCGAGATCAGAAAACGGCTCGATTATTGGGCCAAATTGCGCAAAGAGCGCGGTCAATAGGCGTGACCTTGCGGGCGCTCTTTGTTAAAGCAATGGCATGATAGAGACTTTGATCGTTTTCTTAGGGGCAGGATTGGGCGGCGTTCTGCGGCATGGGCTTAATGGGGCCTGTACGCGCTGGTGCGGACCAGAATTTCCCTATGGTATTTTGCTGATCAATAGCCTGGGCTCGTTTCTGATGGGGCTGCTGGCAGGCTATTTTGCTTTCAAAGCCAGCGAAGTTTGGTCGCAGTCGATGCGGCTGTTTATGGCGACAGGCATATTGGGTGGCTTTACGACATTTTCGACATTCTCGCTCGATGCAGTTTTGTTGTGGGAGCGGGGCGATATGATCTTGTCGATCGTTTATGTGCTGGGCTCGGTCATTCTGGGTATTGCAGGGCTCATAGCTGGTCTTGCAATCATGCGGGCTCTGGCATGAGAGGATCTTTGCAATGAGAAAGCCTGTGAGACCCGGCAAAAACGCTTCAGGCAAAAACGCTTCAGGCAAAAGATCCAGCCCCAAGACGTTTTCGGCTCAGCGCATGACGCGCTCTGACAAGACGGACAAACCTCGCGCCGATAAGTCGCATGCAGACAAGTCACATGCCGGGCCGGTCAGGAGCAAGCCCGATCCGCAGGCAAAGAAGCTTGATCTATCCAAAGTGCAGTCCTTGCTCGTGACTGAAGATGAAGATGGTATGCGACTCGATCGTTGGTTCAAGCGGCGTCTGCCTGATTTGTCTTTGGCGCATCTCAACAAGATTGTGCGCAAGGGCGAGGTGCGGGTGGATGGCAAAAGGGTCGAGACATCGTCACGGCTCATTGCTGGCAATCAGCTGCGTATTCCCCCGCTCAAGGTTGAAGCCATTGCCAGCCCGGCCATAAAGCGCCCGCTTGCCAATGAGGCGGATGTCAAAGCCATTCGTGAAATGGTCTTGTTCGAGGATAAGCATGTCATGGTGCTCAATAAGCCCTTTGGGCTTGCTGTGCAGGGTGGCTCAGGCACAAAGCATCATATTGATGGCATGCTTATGTCATTGGCCGATGAGAACGGCGATCGTCCCTTGCTGGTGCATCGGCTTGATCGTGACACATCAGGCGTTTTGCTGATCGCTAAATCGCGGCGGATTGCTGCAGATCTTGGCGAGATCTTTCGCTCGCGCCAGGCGCGCAAGATTTACTGGGCGATTGTCGAGGGTGTGCCCAAGCCTATGCAGGGGCGTATTTCGCTCTTCCTTGCTAAGGGCGCAGGCATGGGTGATGAGCGTTCTGCCAAAAAGCCCGGTGAGCGAAAAGATCCTGAGCGTATGCGTGTCGCCAAGCATGGCGAAGAGGATGCGCAGCATTCGGTCACTTATTACACCACAGTCGATAAGGTTGCGCCGCGTCTTGCCTGGTTGTCGATGAAACCGATCACCGGGCGTACGCATCAATTGCGCGCTCATGCGGAGGCGATTGGTCATCCTATTATCGGTGATCCCAAATATGGTTTGGGCGATGAGAAGAATCCTCGCCGCACCGATCCATTGCGTGCTGTGCCGCAACAGGTCGAGCGCAAGTTACATTTGCTCGCCCGCAGACTTATGCTGCCCCATCCCAAGGGCGGCGTGATTGATGTGACGGCGCCGCTGCCACCACATATGCAAACGACCTTTGACCTGTTTGGCTTTGATGCCAAACAATATGATCCTATTGATCAGGCGCCGGAAGAATGAGTTTGTTCCTGTCAGCTTTGTGCAGAAAGATAGGCCCATGCGCCTGATCATTTTTGATGTCGATGGCACATTGGTGGATAGCCAGAATTTTATCGTTGAGGCGCAAAAGCGCGCCTTTTTGTCGCTTGGCATGGAGCCTGCGACAAGGGAGCGTGCTTTGTCGATTGTCGGCCTGTCGCTGGATGAAGCCTTTACGCAATTATTGGATGGAGATTCCTCCCGCGCACCTGCCTTATCGCAGGCCTATCGTCAGGCCTGGCAAATGATGCGCCATGAGCCGGGCTATGAAGACAAGCTTTATGATGGCGCCAAAGAGGCGATCGAGTTTCTCGCGCGTCAGCCGCAAACCATGTTGGGCATAGCCACTGGTAAATCCGTGCGCGGTGTCAATCACATGTTTGATCAATGTGGCTGGCATGATTTGTTTGCCACCGTGCAAACATCCGATCACAATCCCTCCAAGCCTGCACCTGATATGATCCTGAAGGCTTTGGCGGAGACGGGCGCTGATCCTTCAGCAACATGGATGATCGGCGATACGACCTTTGACATGGATATGGCGCGTTCGGCTGGTGTGCATGCCATAGGTGTGACATGGGGCTATCATCCCCATACGCATTTACGCGAAGCCGGGGCGCAGATGGTCGTCGATAGCTTTGCTGACCTCTTGCGCCATTTAGGGTGACCCCATGCGTGAAGATCTGAGCCGCGATTTAATGCCGGGCCCCGGCGAGGGGATTGATCCGGTTGAAATGGCCAAGCGCGATCAGCGCAAGACATTGCCCAAGCGATTTTATAAAGAAGCAAGTGGCCAAGCATCCCCGCAGGGCTTTGCGCTTGTTCTTGATGGTCGACCGGCTTTGACACCAGCTCGCAATCGTCTGGCCGTGCCCACGGCAGGATTGATGACTCATTTGGCAGCTGAATGGAATGCTCAGCATGAGACTCTGGATCCTGCGACCATGCCTATCACTCGCATTCTCAATTCAGCGCTGGATGGTGTTGCGCGCGAGCCAGGCCCCGTGCGCAATGAGATCATAAAATATGCTGGAACGGATTTGCTCGTTTACAGGGCTGGAGATCCCCGGCAATTGGTCGAGGATCAGGCCAAAGCCTGGGATCCTGTGCTTGAATGGGCACAAAAGGTACATTCCATCAACTTCGCCCTGGCCGAGGGGGTGATGCATGTGGCGCAGGCGCCAGCAGCATTGGCTGCCTTTGGCTTGGCTTTGGATGGGGTAGTTGGTCAGTCCGAAGGTGCTTTTCTGCGCCTTGCAGCCCTGCATGTTGTGACGACTTTGACAGGCTCGGCACTCTTGGCGCTAGCTCTTGGCGCGGGGCACATCGATGCGCATTGCGTTTGGCAGGCTGCCCAGGTGGATGAGGATTTCCAAATGCGCGCCTGGGGCCTTGATATGCAGGCTGTTCAGCGCCAGAAGGGTCGCCAGATCGAGCTTGAGGCTGCCGCACTGATATTGAGCCAATGCCCGGTTTGAAATGGTCTTGGGTCAAATGCCCCTTGGCCATCCGTCGCATTCCCGAAAGTGAGCCGACATGCTAGGCAGGATTGGTCAACCGATCAGACCCGCAGCAAAAGAGACGAGGGGCCCATGAAACATGTTCTGGAAACGCTGGAGCAGCGCCGCGAAGCTGCGCGTCTGGGTGGAGGGCAGGCCCGGATTGATGCGCAGCACAAGCGCGGCAAGCTGACGGCGCGTGAGCGCATTGAGCTTTTGCTCGATCACGGTACGTTTGAAGAATATGACATGTTCGTGCAGCAACGCTGTGTTGATTTCGGTATGGATAAGGCCGAGAAAATTCCCGGCGATGGTGTTGTGACAGGCTGGGGGACGGTCAATGGCCGCACAGTCTATGTCTTTGCCAAGGACTTCACAGTCTATGGTGGTTCTCTCAGCGAGACCCATGCGCAAAAAATCACCAAGATTCAGGATATGGCGCTGAAAAATCGTGCGCCGATTATTGGCCTGTTTGATGCAGGCGGTGCGCGCATTCAAGAGGGCGTTGCGGCTCTGGGCGGTTATGGTGAAGTGTTTCAGCGCAATGTGCTGGCCTCAGGTGTTATTCCGCAAATCTCGCTGATCATGGGCCCTTGTGCCGGCGGCGATGTTTATGCGCCTGCTTTGACCGATTTTATCTTTATGGTGCGCGATACGAGTTACATGTTTGTGACGGGCCCGGATGTTGTAAAGACTGTCACCAATGAAACAGTGACAGCCGAGGAATTGGGCGGCGCCTCTGTCCATACGACAAAATCCTCAATTGCAGATCGCGCTTATGACAATGATGTTGAGGCGCTGCTTCAAATGCGCCGGCTGATTGATTTTCTCCCAGCCTCCAATCGCGATAGCGTGCCTGAATGGCCCAGTTTTGATGATAGCGCGCGCATTGATGCTTCTCTCGATACGCTTGTGCCGGATAACCCCAACAAGCCCTATGACATTAAGGAGCTGATCCATAAAGTTGCGGATGAAGGGGACTTCTTCGAAATTCAGGAAGCTCATGCACGCAATATTGTGACAGGCTTTGGCCGCATAGAAGGGCGTACAGTTGGTTTTGTTGCCAATCAGCCTATGGTGCTGGCAGGTGTTTTGGATAGTGATGCTTCGCGTAAAGCTGCGCGGTTTGTTCGCTTTTGTGATGCCTTCAATCTTCCTATTGTGACCTTCGTTGATGTGCCGGGCTTTTTACCAGGTACAGCGCAGGAATATGGCGGACTGATCAAACATGGTGCAAAATTATTGTTTGCTTATGCTGAAGCCACAGTGCCTAAAGTGACCATCATTACACGCAAGGCTTTTGGCGGGGCCTATGATGTGATGGCGTCAAAACATTTGCGCGGCGATGTCAATTATGCCTGGCCCTCAGCGCAAATTGCAGTGATGGGTGCAAAAGGCGCAGTTGAAATTATCTTTCGTGCGGATATGGCGGATGCTGAGAAAATTGCCGAGCGGACCAAAGAATATGAAGAGAGATTTCTGTCACCTTTTGTTGCAGCGGAACGCGGCTATATCGATGAAGTGATAATGCCGCATTCAACGCGTCGGCGCATTGCACGGGCATTGGCGATGTTACGTCACAAGGAGCTCGAAAACCCGTGGAAGAAGCACGATAATATTCCGCTCTGACAGCGCGTCAAAGTTGTAAGTTTGCAGGACATATAATCTCTGGACTCATTCTTTCAGATGAGAGCGATTTTTATCTCTTAAGATACTATCTGTGAGCATGTTCACACTTTGCCAACCAGTCTGCGCAATGATCTGATCATTGCGGATGGGTAAGCGTTTTAACCATGCTTTTCATTGAATTTGTCGCAAAATTATTGATAGCTTTTTCATTTCGGGGAATGGGCGATGAGTGTTGCCGCTGGTTCCAAAGCCTTTGAATATTTTGATGCGGGTCGGCTCGCTCTTCAGGCCTTGCTCCATGTGCCCAATTTGAGTGCTCAAGATATTAATCTTCTGCGTCGGGACATACTCAAGGATGGTCTTTACTCGCATGACGAGATCGCGGCTCTTTTCGCTATTGAGTTGCACAGTGCGGCAAAGCCGGATGAATGGTCTGATTTCTTCATCGAGGCTGTCACCTCCTATATCCTCTGGCAGGTGCGCCCGACGGGGGTGATCAATGAGGGACAGGCGGAATGGCTGATTTCTCAAGTCGACCAGATTCGCAGCCCGAACTGTCTGGCTTTGCTGGTCAATGTGGCCAGAGAGGCGCATCGGGTGCCGCTCTGGTTCAAAACGGCAGTGGCCAGTCGGGTCAGGCGCGATTTGCCTCAATGCGACCAGACCCAGGCAGAAGGGGCGGGCGAAGAGGAGGTCAGCTCAGCGGCCTGAAGGCAGGCTTGCCGCTATTCCAATATAGACCTATGGACGAGTGCGTTGCGCCGCAATATGACAGATAAGCAAAGAGTGTCTGTGCGGGGACTGGGCGTCTATGTTCAAGAAAATCCTGATTGCCAATCGTGGGGAAATTGCTTGCCGGGTCATTAAGACCGCACGGCGCATGGGCATTGCCACAGTCGCCGTCTTTTCAGATGCTGATCGCGATGCTTTGCATGTCGAAATGGCTGATGAGGCGATTCACATTGGTCCGGCGCCAGCGGCTGAATCCTATCTGATCATTGACAAGATCATTGATGCTTGCAAGCAGACGGGTGCTGAGGCTGTCCATCCGGGTTATGGCTTTTTGTCCGAGCGTGAGGCTTTTGCCAATGCCCTCAAAGCCAATGGCATTGTCTTCATCGGCCCCAATCCGCATGCCATTGCGGCGATGGGCGATAAGATTGAATCCAAGAAATTTGCCAATGCGGCGAAGGTTTCGACCGTGCCGGGCTTTTTGGGCGTGATTGAAGATCCGGCCCATGCGGTGAAGATTGCCGATGAGATCGGCTATCCGGTGATGATCAAGGCTTCGGCGGGTGGCGGCGGCAAGGGCATGCGCATTGCGCATAATCGCGATGAAGTGGCGGAAGGTTTTGCGCGCGCCAAATCAGAGGCCAAATCCTCCTTTGGCGATGATCGCGTGTTTGTAGAAAAATTCATCGTCAATCCGCGCCATATTGAAATTCAAGTATTGGGCGACAAGCACGGCAATGTGATCTATCTGGGTGAGCGCGAATGCTCGATCCAGAGGCGCAATCAAAAGGTCATTGAGGAAGCGCCATCGCCTTTGCTTGATGAGGCGACACGCCGCAAAATGGGTGAACAGGCTGTGGCTTTAGCAAAGGCCGTGAATTATGATTCAGCCGGCACTGTTGAGTTTGTCGCGGGGCAGGATCGCAGTTTTTATTTCCTTGAAATGAACACGCGTTTGCAGGTTGAGCATCCGGTCACAGAATTGATTACGGGAATTGATCTGGTTGAACAGATGATCCGTGTTGCGGCCGGAGAAACATTGTCGATCAAGCAATCAGATGTTCATCTCAAGGGCTGGGCGGTGGAAAGTCGTATTTATGCCGAAGATCCCACGCGCAATTTCCTCCCCTCCACAGGCCGTTTGGTGACTTATCGCCCACCTGCCGAAGGCCATCAGAATGGCATTACGGTGCGCAATGATACGGGCGTATATGAAGGCGGTGAGATTTCGATCTTTTATGATCCGATGATTGCCAAGCTTGTCACCCATGCAGGTGATCGGCTCACTGCAATTGAGGCGCAAGCACGGGCGCTCGATGAATTTGTGATTGACGGGATCAGGCACAATATTCCGTTTTTATCAGCGCTGATGCAACATAAGCGTTGGCAGGCCGGCACGCTCTCCACCGGCTTTATCGCCGAAGAATTTCCTAATGGTTTTGTCCCGCTTGTTGCTGAAGGGGAAACCCTGCACCATCTGGCAGCCATTGCCTGCGAGATTGATCACACGCTCAATGAGCGCAAGCGCCAGATCTCTGGCCAATTGCAGACGCAATATCCGGTTGAGTTTCAACGCGCGCGCACTGTGCAGCTCGGCGCGCAAAAACTCGATGTGGAGATTGAAGAGGGCGATTCGGGCTTTCTCGTTCGCTTCCATGATGCAGCAGGTCATGCGCATCATGTTGATTCAGATTGGGTGCCGGGTGATCCGCTCTGGCGCGGCGAGGTGGATGGCGAGCCATTGTCTGTGCAGGTACGCCCTATATTGAACGGCTTTTTGCTGGCGCATAAGGGCATATTTGTGCAAGCATGTGTTTACACGCGGCGCGAGGCAGAGCTTGCCGCCTTGATGCCGGCAAAGCGCGCGGCAGATACATCCAAACTCTTGCTGTGCCCCATGCCAGGTCTTGTGAAATCCATTCTTGTGAGCGAGGGGCAAGAGGTGAAAGCAGGCGAAGCGCTCTGCATGGTTGAGGCCATGAAGATGGAGAATGTTTTGCGCGCTGAAACTGATGTCACAATCAAAAAGCTGAAGGCCCGCGAAGGCGATTCCCTTGCCGTTGATGCGGTGATTATGGAATTTGCCTGAGGCAGATCATGCCGCTTCATTTTGCTTATGGCTCAAATATGAATCGTGAAGCCATGGCCGGGCGCTGTCCGCAGTCAAAAGCTCTGGGGTTAGCGCGCCTGCCGCGTCATCGTCTGGTGATCATGCGGGAGGGCTATGCTAATGTTGTGCGCGATCCCCGCCAGACTGTTTATGGCGTGCTATGGGACATTGCGCTGGCAGATATGCGTGCTCTTGATCACTATGAGGGTGTGTCGCAGGGGCTTTATCGCAAAGTGATGCAGCCCGTTCTGCGTGAGGGCGGTGGGTCAGCGCGGGCTTTAGTCTATATGAGTAAGAGCGCAGCCGGCGGACATCCCAAAGCTGGTTATATGCAGGGATTGCTTGCAGCAGCTCAGGATTGGGGCCTGCCTGAAGCCTATCTGTGCCAATTGCAAATGCTCGGGGCGGGCTCACGTTTAAGCGCAATCAAGAGTGCCTCAGTTGATGGTAGCAATGACTCTGACAGGGTTGATGGGCCAGTCAAAGGTGTACGAGCGCGCTATAGCTCGCCGCTCGGGCCGCGCGATTAATTAGTCGATCTTCCCAAACAGAGGTTCAAATTCGCGTTTCAACACGACATCCACATCTGCCATAGTGACCGGCAGGCCCAGATCGACAAGGCTTGTCACGCCATAATGGGCCTCGGCAATGCCGCAGGGGACAATGCCGGAGAAATGATCCAGATCGGGTTCGACATTGATCGAAAGGCCGTGGAAGGTCACCCAGCGGCGCACGCGAATGCCTAAAGCGGCAATCTTGTCTTCTGCTATCTCACCTTTGAGGCCGGGGGCTTTATCAGGGCGCTTCACCCAGACACCGACGCGATCTTCGCGCCGCTCACCGCGAATATTGAAGGCGGCGAGGGTGGCAATAACCCAAGCCTCAAGAGCGCAGACAAAAGCACGCAAATCCGGTTTGCGGCGGTTAAGATCCAACATGACATAAGCGACCCGCTGGCCCGGGCCATGATAGGTATATTGCCCGCCGCGGCCTGTCTGATGGACTGGAAAAAGGTTGGATTTGAGGTCTTCTGAGCGGGTTGAAGTACCGGCTGTATAAAGTGGGGGGTGTTCGACCAGCCAGATCAGCTCTGGCGCGCGGCCCTCGTAAATGAGGTTGGCGCGCTCCTCCATGAATGAGACGGCCTGTTCATAGGCAGTCAGGCCGGGGCTGACCTGCCATTCCACCCCATTTTCACCGGGGCGGGGGAGCATCAAATAGGCCAGAGACCCGCGTGGATCTATTGCGCAATGATCGTTTGCCAAAATCTAACCCAATATTGATCCTGTGGGCATTAGCCGGGGCAAAGGGCTGCACTTAAGCGAGCCCAGTCAGACCCCGGTGAACAGCCTGTTTCCGGGCCACATTGAGTTGATTTTGACCCCATGTCCATTCTCAATTGTGTGCGGCCTGAGCTTCTGCTTGTCAGGCAGGGTGTGATTTGTTAGACGAGCCCCTCATCCTGTTACCGAGGATGGGCCTGTCCGGGACAGGCTGGGCGGTCATGGCGGAATTGGTAGACGCGCTAGCTTGAGGTGCTAGTGGAGAAATCCGTGGAGGTTCGAGTCCTCTTGACCGCACCAATCAGCTTTTCTGATGCTTATAAGCCTCTATTATCATTTGATATTTTTCTAGGTGCGGGTGCTTGATTTTGAAGGTGCGGGCGACTCTGTTCGTTCTTCTTAATGATCCAACATTTTTGACTCAGCCCCTTTAGCGAGCTTGGCTCATCCCCGGGAGCATAATTGCCCTGTTAAGCTTTGAAACATTTCGCTTTTGTGGCCTGTTAAGGAATCATTACCATGCGCTGTCTAGAGTGCTGGCATGTCTAAGATCAGTTTTCCTTCGCGCCCGCTTCGCTCGTTTGCGTTTGTCTCCTGCTTGCTCGTGCCCTTGATCGGGTGCAGCACCATTGTGACTGAGCGTGAGCAAATCCGACGTGTCAGCGCCAATGCTCATTTCACCGGGCCGCATCCTGATGATTTTCCCGTGCATGGCATTGATGTGTCCAAATATCAGGGCGATGTGAATTGGCAATCAGTCAAGCAATCAGGCATTAAATTCGCCTGGATCAAGTCCACCGAAGGTGGCGATCACATTGATGAAAAGTTTCAGCAGAATTGGCAAAACTCACGTGCTGCTGGCGTGCCGCGTGGTGCCTATCATTTTGTCTATTGGTGCCGCACGCCAGCGGAGCAGATGAAATGGTTCAAGGAGAATGTGCCTGTTGAAGCAGATGCCTTGCCGCCCGTTCTAGATGTCGAAGCCATTCCTACCTCAAAGACCTGCAAGCGCAAGCTCAAGCGCGAGGAAGTTCTGGTCGAAATCCGTCAAATGCTTGCTGAAATGGAGCGCCATTATCACAAGCATCCGATCATTTATACGACAGTTGATTTTTACCAGAACATGCTCGATCCAGGTGAATTCTCGAATTATCGCATCTGGGTCAGATCGACCAAATATCCGCCTCATGTGCCTTATGGTCAGCGTCAATGGACCTTCTGGCAATATCAATCGGATGGGCTGATAGAGGGTGTTGCGGGCAAAGTAGATCGCAATGCCTTTGCCGGCGATGAGAGCCAATGGCGAGCCTTTTTGTCGGGCAAATAAGCTTAAAGGGGGAGGTCGCCAAGCGCCTTCTTAACCATCTCAATTAACTGAGAAATTAATCATATCTTGGGGCATCGGTTAACTCCTGCGTAACCCTGCCTAATTAACTTGTGCGCCTGTGATGTTCGGGACACGCCCTGTCAATGATCCTTTGACCAGTGGCGGCTTAAGTTGCTGTGTCTGGAGTAGCGAATGCGTGGCGTTATGATGGGTCGTGGATTGCGTGTAGTAATTTCGGGTGCTCTCAGTCTTGTTCTGGGCCTGTCCGCAATGAGCGAATCTGCGGATGCGCGCACCCGCAAAAGCCGACCCAAAGCAGCGCGTGTCGTGCCCGCCTATTCACCGCCTTATGCGGCTCTGGTGGTCGATCTCAATACGGGCAAAACACTTTATTCAAAGAATGAGAATGATCTGCGTCACCCGGCCTCGGTCACTAAAGTGATGACGCTCTATATGCTGTTTGAACAACTCGAGCGCGGCAAGATGACGCTCGAGTCTGACATTGAAATGACAGCCCATGCAGCATCTATGGAGCCTTCCAAATTAGGATTGCGGCCGGGACAAACCATTTCAGTCGAAAATGCCATCAAAGCCGTTGTGACAAAGTCAGCCAATGATGTGGCGGCTGCTATTGCTGATAATATCGGTGGATCAGAAGAGCGCTTTGCGGAAATGATGACTGCCAAAGCGCGCCAGCTTGGCATGTCGCGCACGGTCTATGTCAATGCCTCCGGCTTGCCGGATGATGAGCAAGTGACGACGGCGCGTGATCTGGTCACTTTGGGTCGAGCGATTCAAGAACGCTTCCCCAAATATTATCGTTATTTCTCGACGCATAATTTCCGCTATGGCCGCGCCAATATGGCCAATCACAATCATCTGCTCGGCCGCGTTGAAGGCATGGATGGTATCAAGACTGGTTATACACGCGCCTCGGGATTTAATCTGCTCACCTCGGTCAAGCGCGATGGACGTCGGATCGTTGCTGTTGTCTTGGGCGGCAAGTCAGCGGCTGGTCGTGACAAGATTATGGCTGATCTGATTGAAGATACGCTCGACAAAGCCTCTGCAACAAGAAGCGCTGCGCCCTTGGTTGCCGAGCGCGATGTCGATGATGCGCCCAAGGCCAAACCGATGATGACAGCGCGCTGGGATGCGCCTGCTGCAAAACCAGAGACAGCCACTAATGCGGCTCCCGCCAAGCCGGTGCAATTGGCCTCAATATCATCAGCACCTGTCGCAGGGCCCTCTGACAAAGTGCGTCCTGCAGTGATTTCGAGCCCCACAGGTGATCAGGATAATAATTCTATCACGGCCAGTATTGGTAATGTTGGGCGCGTGACGAATGATGGGTCAACCGCGGGACAAAATAAATCTGCTGGCGCAACAACACCGCCTTCGGGCAGCAATGGTTTACGCTGGGTGCCCGGTCAGACCGCTGCAAATGCTAAGGCTCCGGTGACAAAGACTGAGGCGTCTGTATCCCCTAAGCCTGCAGTAGATCTTAAATTGGCAAAGGCGGAGCCAAGTAAAGTTGAACCTGCCAAAGCAGATAATGCCAAATCAGAGAGCGTGCGTCCTGCTGCTGCCAAGCATGGCGTGATGATTCAGATTGGTGCGACAGATGATCAGGCTAAGGCCAATGATCTTCTGGCGAAAGCCAAGAGCAAAGGCAAAGGCGCATTGGCTGCTGCCCAGCCGTTTACGGAAAAGGTCAAAGTGGGTGGCGAGACTTTATATCGCGCGCGCTTTGCCGGGCTTGAGGAAAACCAGGCAGATGCAGCTTGCAAAAGTCTGAAGCGTTCGGGCTTTCAATGTTTCACAACTAAGCAATAGGAATTGGGGCTTGCGTTAAAAAAGTAATGTGGAGTTAGGTATGGCGTCGCATCAGGACTTCCTTGGCTTCATTGACACGAGCAGCAAGACTGGTCGTGCCTCCGTGATCGGGATGAAGCTTTTTCATCAACGAGCGATGCGCGCGGGCAATATCCTCCCGCGCGGCACCCGGTTGAAGCCCCAAGACCTCATAAGCTTCCTTCTCGGACATTTCTCCCGTGACATGGACTCTCGCGTGAGCGCCCCGCGTGTGCGCTCTTGCGTGATGTGCAGCGGACCATCCGGGAAAGCGCCGGTTCAAATAAGCTTCCAATAATTTGGCGCCTTCAGGATCGCTGTAAAGACAGGCGCGATAGAGCTCCTCACATTGTTCCTTATTCAAGGTCGACAGGCTCTTGCCTTCAAAAGGACCAGCCAGAACCGTGCCGGTGAGCACGTCTGAGCTTGAGTCAAATTGCATATCGATCATTGCCGTGCGTCGATGCGCAGATTTGCCTTGGCTCTGCTGGCCGCCAGATTTGCGAAAATATTTTCCCCAACCGGGCGCAGCTTCCCAACCCAGCAACCAAAGTCCCAAGCCGCCCAACCCAAGACCTACTTCCATATTGCCGCGCAGCAATACGATGCCGCCCAGTCCCAACGCAACCAGACCGCCAATGCGATTCATCAAATGGGCAAGTTTGGAGGGATCGGCGGTGGCAAAAAATTTGATGCCATAATAGGCCGCCGTCAAAAGCAAGGCTGCGATGATCAGATTGGTCATGGTTGAATGGGTCAGGCCTGCTTGTGTCTCATGGCTCTAGTCTACAGCTCTTGCGCGAAGTGTGAAACTGCCTTTGCCGAGTGCTTTTATAACAGTCCAAGTTCGCGCAATTCTCGGCGCAGATCTTCGGGCATATTGGCAATGTCGCGTGATCCGGCGGCAATATCGGCAGGCTGATCGGGGGCTTTGAGATAGCGCCAGCCTTGAAAGGGCCGGCAGGGGCGGGGATGAACCGGGATCACTTTGGGTTCCAGAACCAGATGGCAGCGCGAAATGCCCTCTTTGTCGATAAAAGGTCTGATGTCGAGCAAGGTTTGGCGCGCGGCTATCTGCCCTTTGATCACCCAATAGAGCGAGCCGCCCGCAAGTAATTCATCGACGCGTTTGGGCACCATGCGGGTTGTATGTGTCTGTT
>OMIJ01000078.1 GCA_900299065.1 Hyphomicrobiales bacterium | reverse complement strand
GACAGGCCCGCTTTATGCCATTCAAACTCTGGGTCTGGGCAAGCTGGATAGTGCGGCGCCTTATCCAACGTCTGTGTCGGGCGATGGCACAAAAGTGGTTGGCTATGCTTTCGATGGCACAAATTCTTATGCCTGGCGCTGGAATCGTGGGGATGCCAATATTTCGAAATTCATGCCCGTCGGCTTCACTTTGGGCTATTCGGATGCCTCTGCAATTTCGCAAGATGGCACAGCTATAGTTGGCACGGTCAGCAGAACCAATGATCAGAATAATCTGCAGGCCTATGTCTATAAAAATTCGACTTTGACTTTGTTGGGCCTGCTCAATGGCAGTGCATCAGCCTCGGCTTATTCCTATGGCAATGGGGTTAATCAGGACGGCACTGTTGTCGTTGGTCAAGCAACAGATGGCGCCAATGCGGATCGCCTGTCCGCCTATCGCTGGAGTGCCCCCACAGGCATGCAATCCATCGAGCAATGGCTCATCAGCAAGGGTGTGGCGGTTAATCCCACATCACCCTATGCTGCCAATGCAGCAGGGGTGAGCGCGGATGGCTGCGTGATTTCAGGCCAATTGAGCAATAGCCATGGCTTTATTGCGAGCGGCTGCTCTGGCATTGGCATGATCGATAAAACGAATTTTCAAAATTCGATCAATTCATCCCGCTCTGCTCTGGCTGGCCTCAATAGCATGCATATGGATATGGTGATGAATGGCTATCACGGCAGCCCGATTGCCAAGCTCCTCACAGAAGGGAAATTCAGTTTTGGCTTTGATGGGGATCTTGGCGCCTTGCGCGGCGTGAAAGACAATGATCCTGATTTGGAAAAGCTGGGTGAGTTCTCGCTTGCCTATGGCGGACTGTTCGGGTCGACCTGGCGTATAGGTGCGGGTCGCAATGAGTTTCGCACCAGATCAAGTGATAATGGAACGGTGAACAACCGCAATAATTTTGTCACATCGCAAGTGACAATGAAACTGCCGCTCACGGATATTTATATTGATACGCTGGGATTTTATGGACAAAGCTTCAATGCAGTCAATCGCGGTTATATGAATGCTGGCTTTGGCGAGATTTCAACAGCCCATGCCAATGCGCGCAATTGGGGCGGGCGTCTGCGCCTGGATTGGTTCAACCTTGTCGAAACTGTTCGCCTTGGCATCACGCCCAATATTTCACTCAATACATTCCATCAGCAATTTGCAGCCTATACAGAAACAGGCGGGAGCTTTCCCATTCAATGGCAGAAGGCTGATTATGCCACTTATGATGCGCGCCTTGGCATTGATGGGCGATTGCGATTGACGGATTATGCGACCTTTCTCACCCGTGTTGAAGCCGTCAAGCGTCTGAAAACCAATCCCGCCTTTGCCTATGGCGAAGTGATAGGCTTGGGGCCGATCATTGCGCAAAATGATCCCTTGCAAGATCATTGGTTCCGCATCGGTCTGGGCGCAGAATTCAGGGAAGGCGCATCCTTCCTGTCCTTCATGCTCAATGGCAGCACAGAAAACAAAGGCCGCGCCTGGGCCAATGTGGGCTTGCGCACGGTGTTTTAGGGTGTGAGAGAAGTGTGATCCTTAAATCAAATTTCCATATCAAGAGATTAGCCTGAGGAATCCAAAAATCCGTAGCCACAGAAGTTGTGAAAACTGGTGCTGCGAGAGAGGATTGAACTCTCGACCTCTCCATTACCAATGGAGTGCTCTACCACTGAGCTACCGCAGCAGATTGTCCCGGCCAATTGGTCCGGCCAGAGTGGATCGTGCCTCCTTGGGATTGCGCGAAAGTCTCTGGCTGGGCTTGGGCCAGTTGTGGCCAGACCCAAAGGTCAGGCTGACTGGCAAGACTGGGGGCTTTTGCCACAGGCTTGGGGGCCTGTCCAGTTGGCTGCATGGGATCTTGGCAGCTAATCGCTTGCCGGGTCCGGGCCGGGGGCTTAAATAGGCCTCATTGCAGATTTTTTGCTGGCGCGGCGCTTTAATTTTGCTGCCGGACAAGCGTTTGGCTCAATTGGGGAGTTTGATGAAATCGGCTCGGGACAATCCTCCCTCCCTATCTGCTGCTTCGGCCGCCAATCCTCAAGCTTTAAGCCCCAAAGAGCAAAAACTGGCCGCCGAGCGCCGCCGTCTGGCCGAGGCCCTGCGCGAAAATCTCAAAAGACGTAAAATGCAGGCGCGAGAGCGCCGCCAATCGGCTAATGAAGAGGCAGATTTGGATGAAAAGCCCTGATTCGGCTCATTGCTGTTGAGCTTTCGGATTTCTGTCGGCCGGGGCGCCTTGAGAGGATTTATGGATCGAATTCGCATTATAGGCGGCACGCAATTGCAGGGCTCCATTCCTATTTCCGGGGCCAAAAACGCCGCTCTCCCCCTGATGATTGCCTCGCTGCTCACGCCCGAGACACTGACATTGGAAAATGTCCCCAGGCTGGCCGATGTGCGCCAATTGCTGCGCATTCTCACCAATCATGGTGTTGATCATGCCATTGATGGCAAGCGCCCCGGGGATAGCCCGATTGCTGGCCAGACTTTGCATCTTAGCGCCAAGCATATTGTGGATACGACAGCGCCTTATGAATTGGTCTCGCGCATGCGCGCCAGTTTCTGGGTGCTGGCACCCTTGGTGGCGCGCATGGGGCAGGCGAAAGTCTCGCTGCCCGGCGGCTGTGCCATTGGCACGCGGCCGGTTGATCTCTTGCTGATGGCTCTGGAGCGCTTAGGCGCGAATATAGACATTGAAGGTGGCTATGTCATCGCCACAGCCCCCGATGGGCTTAAAGGCGCCGAAATCAATTTTCCTAAAGTCACCGTTGGTGGCACACATACGGCGCTTATGGGCGCGGTTCTGGCCAGGGGCCACACGCTCATTCGCAATGCGGCGCGCGAGCCTGAAGTGACCGATCTGGCGCAATGCCTGATTGCTATGGGCGCCAGAATCGAGGGCCTTGGCACGTCCGAATTGCATGTGGAAGGTGTCGCAGGTCTGCATGGCGCGCGTTATGAGGTTTTGCCCGATCGTATTGAGGCGGGCACTTATGCCTTT
>OMIJ01000077.1 GCA_900299065.1 Hyphomicrobiales bacterium | reverse complement strand
GATAAAGATCAGGATAGGTTTTGATGATGTGATTGGCCAGCAGAGCCATTTCACGCATGGTCACTTTCTGATCCGAATCAAACTTGCCCCAGGGATTGCGGAAGGTGAGATTGCGAAAACCCAGCTCTCTGGCTCTGGCTGTCATCACTGCGGCAAAGGCCTCTTCCGAGCCCGCCATGCCTTCTGCCAAAGCAATCGCCGCATCATTGCCAGATTGAATGACAAGGCCGCGGATCAGAAAGTGACCATGCGTGAAATGGCTCTGCTGGCCAATCACATCATCAAAACCTATCCTGATCTTTATCGCTATTTTGGCGAGCGTGAATTTACCTGGAACAAGATTAAACAACAAAATCGTAATCGTCTGCTGACTATGAATATAGGCGCTGACGGTCTCAAGACAGGCAATATTGAAGATGCCGGTTTTGGCCTTGTCGCTTCAGCGGTTGAAAATGGTCAACGTCTCATCCTCGCCATCAATGGGTTGAAGAGCGCCAAGGATCGCGATGAAGAAGGCCGCCGCCTCTTGCTCTGGGGGTTTCGCTCTTTTGATGCCCGCACCATTTTTGCCGCAAACGATATCATCGGTCATGCGCAGGTGTTTGGCGGTGCGCAAGGGCAGGTGCCTTTGGTGGCTGAAGGGCCAGTGCGTCTGTTCATTCCCAAAGGCAATAGCGAAAAAATGACCGGCCGCGTTGTCTATGAGGGTCCTTTGCTGGCGCCACTGGAGGCGGGCAAATCTGTGGCGCGTTTGAAGGTTTATCGCGGCTCAACTCTGGTCGTCGATCAGGATTTACGCACAGCCGAGGCGATAGAGCAGGGTACGAATTTGCAACGCGCTATGGATGCCAGCTTGGAGCTTGGCATAGAGCTTTTTCGCACCTACGTTCTCAAGAAATGATTCCTTCCTGGCGGTTTCCATACTGGCGGTTTCCATGACGCGCGCGCCGCATGGCGGTTTTTTCATCACCTTCGAAGGCGGGGAGGGGGCCGGAAAATCGTCTCAAGTCAAACGACTTGCAGAACATCTTCGGCGTCTTGGTGCATCTGTCATTTTAACCCGTGAGCCTGGCGGCTCACCCGGCGCGGAGCTTTTGCGCGAATTGCTTTTGTCGGGCACAGTCAGAGAGTTTGGGCCAGCCGCCGAAGCGATGATTTTTTCTGCTGCGCGTATTGATCATCTCGACCAGACCATAAGACCCGCTCTGGCCAGAGGCGATGTGGTGATTTGTGATCGCTTCATCGATTCCACTAGAGCCTATCAGGGCGCTTCAGGACAATTGGAGGCAGGGTTTATTGATCGGCTTGAGCGCATTGTTATTGGTGATACGCGACCCGATCTCACCTTCATTCTCGATCTGCCACCCGAAATAGGCATGGCGCGTGCAGGCCTGCGGCGCGGGTCTGATCAGATAGATCGCTTTGAGGCAGAGGATCTTTCCTTCCATCAGCAATTGCGCAATACTTTTCGCAGGATCGCCGAGCAAGAGCCTGATCGCTGTCGTTTGATCAATGCAAGTTCAAGCGAAGCGGAGGTTGAAGCTTCAATCTGGTCGGCTTTATTGCCCGCTCTGCCGCGCATGGGCCTGAATGCTGAAACTCAATCTGCGGAGCACAAATTATGAAGCGCCGGGCTCAGAGTGACGCGCCACCTGAATCTGATCGTTTCAAGGATTATCCGCATCCGCGCGCAACTTTTGATCTGTTTGGTCATGCGGCCATAGAGCAGGGGCTCTTGCAGGCCTATAAGGATGGACGTCTGCCGCAATCCATCATTCTGGGTGGACCGGAGGGCATTGGCAAAGCCACTCTGGCTTGGCGTTTAGCGCGCTTTCTTATGGTGCATCCTGATCCCGATCGCCCTTCAGTTCAGGCGGCGCAAAATCTTTATGTGCCGCCTGATCATCCCATTGCCCATCGCCTTTTAGGTCTTGCGCATGGCGATCTTGTTTTGCTGCGGCGGGAATGGAATGACAAGCGCAAGCGACCGTTCAGCGAAATCCGCATTGAAGATATACGCACCGCTCTTGGTCTGTTTCAAAATGCCTCGGGGGAAGGGGGCTGGCGCATCATCATTATCGATTGCGCCGAAGATCTCAATCGCTCGGGCGCTAATGCGCTTCTCAAGCTCATTGAAGAGCCGCCACCAAAATCATTGTTTCTGATCATCTCGCATAGGCCGGGGCGAATATTGCCAACGGTCCGCTCACGCTCGCAACTTTTGCATCTCGAACCTTTGCAAGACAGTGAAGTTTTGCAGGCATTGCAAAGTCTCGAGGAGGTCAAGGAGCTTTATCAGCCTCAAGCAATCCAGGAAGCGGTGCGCGATAGTGCGGGCTCAGTGCGCGAGGCTTTGCGTAATCTTGATACGGACTCCCGCGCCCTTGCCAAAAAGATTGACGGCCTGCTGGGCCAATTGCCCATGCTCGACAATCGCGGCCTGCATGGCCTGTGTGATGAGCTCGCCGGTATTGCCAAAACCGAGGAATTCGAAGCCTTTTTGTTGCATGTTTATGATTGGATCGATGCACGTGTGCAGGCTGGAGCAGGGCATTTGCCAGCCAGCCAGCTTGCACGCTATGCTCAGGTATGGGAAAAGATCGCACTAGCCGCGCGCGAGACGGAAGCGCTCAATCTTGATCGGCGCCCGCTGATCTTGAGCATCTTCACTAATCTGGCCGAGGCGAGCACATCTTAAGCCTTCTCAATAAGTCTTTTTGCAGGATTGAACATGGCTGCGCGCCGCAAATTCTACATCACAACGGCCATTCCCTATGCCAATGGCGCGCCCCATATCGGCCATGCCTATGAGCGTATAGCTACAGATGCCATAGCCCGCTATCACCGCCTGGCGGGTGATGATGTGCTCTTTGTCACAGGCATGGATGAACATGGCCAGAAGATGCAGCAGACCGCGACACGCGAGGGACTTACGCCGCAGCAATTGGCAGATAGAACAGCCGCGCAATTTGAGAAGATGGGTCTTGCGCTCAATGCCCCGACTGATGATATTGTGCGCACAACTCAGCCGCGCCATTATCAAGCCTCCACCGCTATTTGGGAGAGGATGAAAGCCAGGGGCGATATTTATCTCTCCAAATATTCGGGTTGGTATTCTGTGCGCGATGAGGCCTATTATGATGAGGCCGAACTCACCAAAGGCGCTGATGGTAAATATATTGCGCCAACTGGCACGCCTGTTGATTGGGTTGAGGAGGAGAGTTATTTCTTCAAGCTCTCAGCTTATGCTGATCGTCTTCTGGCGCATTATGAAAAATATCCTGACTTCATCATGCCCGAAAAATATCGCAATGAGATTGTTGCCTTTGTGAAGCGGGGCCTGTCTGATCTCTCCATCAGTCGCACCACTTTCAATTGGGGCGTGCCCGTGCCTGGCGACCAGCGTCATGTGATGTATGTCTGGGTTGATGCGCTTACCAATTATCTCACCGCAACAGGTTTTCCAGATGCGACTGCCTCGCGCGCATCTTTCTGGCCTGCAAATGTGCATGTGATTGGCAAAGACATTACTCGCTTTCACGCAATTTATTGGCCAGCCTTTCTCATGTCCGCAGAGATAGCTCTGCCCCAGCATATTCTAGTGCATGGATTTTTATTCAATCGCGGCGAGAAAATGTCGAAATCTGTCGGCAATGTGATTGATCCCTTCACTTTGGCCGAGCATTACGGCATCGATCAATTGCGTTATTTCTTCTTGCGTGAGGTTCCCTTTGGTCAGGATGGCAATTATTCGCATGAAGCGATTGTGGCCAGAATGAATGCCGATCTTGCTAATGATCTAGGTAATCTAGCACAAAGATCGCTCTCCATGATTGCCAAAAACTGTGCCGCACATGTCCCGGCTCATGGCGCTTTCACACCTGAGGATCGTGCCATCCTTGATCAAGTGCAAAACCTGTCAGGCAAAGTCAATGAGTTGATGAAGGATTATGCCTTGCATCTTATGCTCGCAGAAATCTGGCGGGTGGTTGCAGAGGCAAATCGTTATTTTGCCAATGAGGAGCCCTGGAAGAAAGCCAAGAGCGATCCTGAGCGCATGCAGACCATTCTTTATGTCACAGCAGAAGTCTTGCGAAATATTGCGATTATGGCGCAGCCTGTTATACCGCTCGCCGCTTCCTTGCTGCTGGATCTCCTGGGTCAATCGCAGGCTTTGCGACAATTTGAGCATGTTGGCGCGGCTCATGCTTTGCAATCCGGCATTGCTCTGCCTGCACCAAAACCGATTTTCCCGCGCTATGTCGAGAGCGAAGATAAGGCCAGCCAGAATTAAGGATTTAAAAATTTCATGCTGATTGATACGCATTGCCATCTCGATTTCCCGGAATTTGCTCCCGAGCTGGATGCGGTCGTCGCGCGAGCCACGGATGCGGGGATTGCGCGTATGATCACCATTTCAACGCATGTGGCGCGCTATGATCAATATCGCAGTATTGCCGAGCGTTTTGACAATGTCTGGTTCACTGTTGGCACGCATCCCCATCGCGCCCATGAAGAGCCTGACATCAGCACCGAGCGCTTGATTGAGCTTGCAGCGCATTCGCGCTGTGTCGCAATAGGTGAAGCGGGACTGGATTATCATTATGACAAATCCCCGCGCGAGATTGCAGATCAGGTCTTCCGTCGCCATATTGATGCCGCGCGTCGTACCGGCCTGCCCTTGGTTATTCATTCGCGCGATGCTGATGCTGATATGGCCAATGTCTTGCGCGAGGAAATGGGGAAGGGGCCTTTCTCTGCGCTCCTGCATTGCTTCACCGCTTCACGCGAATTGGCAATGACAGGCCTTGAATTGGGATTGACCATTTCATTCTCTGGCGTGCTCACATTCAAAAACTCGCAAGATCTCCGCGAAATTGCCCAATCCATTCCGCTTGATCGCATGATCGTTGAGACAGACTCGCCCTTTCTCTCGCCCGTTCCACATCGCGGCCAGCGCAATGAACCTGCCTTTGTCAAACAGACGGCGCAAGTTCTGGCCGAAGTGAAAGGTGTGTCCTTCGAAACTTTGGCCCATCACACGACACAAAATGCTCTGCGTCTATTTAACAAAATGCCATCCCTGTCATCGGATCAAAGACGTCTGTCATGAGTGTTTCGATCCGCATATTGGGATGTGGATCATCAGGCGGCGTGCCGCGCATTGGCAATGGCTGGGGCGCGTGCGATCCCAATGAACCAAAGAACCGTCGCACACGCTGTTCCATTCTCGTCGAAACTTATGTCAGTGAATCTATAAAAACAATTGTTCTGATTGATACGGGACCTGATTTGCGTGAGCAATTATTGGCGGCGCAAACCAATCAAATTGATGCTGTGCTCTATACGCATGCCCATGCCGATCACACACATGGCATTGATGATGTTCGTCCGCTTGTTTTGAAAATGAAAGCGATGATCCCTGCCTATATGGATCAAGCCACCTCACTCGATGTGCGCGATAAATTCTCTTATATTTTTGAAACGCCAACGGGCAGTTCTTATCCTCCGCTCCTGGTTGAGCAGAGGATCGAGCATGGCCAGCCAGTCAATATCAAAGGGGCGGGCGGAGAACTCTCTTTCACACCCATCATCTTACATCATGGCGAAGTGGATGCTCTGGGATTTCGCTTTGGCAATATTCTTTATTCGCCCGATGTCAAAGCTATTCCTGCCGATAGTCTTGGTTATTTTCATAATCTCGATTTATGGATTGTCGATGCGCTGCGTCACACGCCGCATCCCAGTCATTTCTGTTTGAGTGAAACGCTTGAGTGGATTGATCGGCTTAAACCCAAGCGCGCCATTCTGACCAATCTTCACACCGATCTTGATTATCAGGCTCTGCGCCAATCCTTGCCGGCACATATTGAACCAGCCTTTGACGGTATGCAGATCAAAATTTAAGTCGATTAGTCTCATTGCCAAAGGCGCAAAACGCGCTAAGCTCTCCTTAAATTATAAGACATAGGGGGAGGTAATATGAGCCGCGAGCTTAAGCATGTCCTTCTGGGTTCAGTATTGGGGCTAACATTGGTCAGCGCAATGCCGCAATCTGTTTTGGCGCAAGCCAATGGTATCTTTGCCGGCAAATCCATTTCCTTCATTATAGGTGCAGGTGTTGGTGGCGGTTATGATCTATGGGGCCGCACCATATCAAAACATATGGGGAAATATCTGCCGGGCAATCCAATCATAGTACCTCAGAACATGCCTGCAGGTGGCGGCATTGGTGCGGCCAATCATATGGCGAGTGTTGCGCCCAAGGATGGCACGACCTTTGGATTGACGACGCGTGACACGCCCATGGCTCCCATGATGAGCAATCCGGCTGCGCGCTTTGATCCGGACAAAATCTCATGGATTGGCACCCCAACGACCGAGTCTAATGTATGCATTGCGCGCTCCTCGCTTGGTTTTCAATCTTATAAAGATCTCAAGCAAAAGACATTGATCGTTGGTGACACAGGCGCAGGGACGGGGACTCACATGTATCCGCTGGCGCTCAATGGTTTGTTTGATATGAAATTCAAACTCATCACAGGTTTTCCTTCATCTGCCGATGTGTTCCTGGCGATAGAACGCAATGAAGTGGACGGCATTTGCGAGAGCATTGATAGCGTCCATGACAAGCGCCCCGATTGGTTGCCTTCCGGCAAAATGAAAATCCTCCTGCAAGGCGGCGCTGAACCTAATCCTAATCTCAAAGACATTCCCTTTGTGATG
>OMIJ01000076.1 GCA_900299065.1 Hyphomicrobiales bacterium | reverse complement strand
GCATGATCTTTTGCTGACGGTTGGATTTTTCTGCGTGACGCAATTGGAGTTCAATACGACCTCGATTGCGGCGATTTTGACGATTGTTGGTTATTCACTCAACGAAACTGTCGTTGTGCTCGATCGTATTCGCGAAATGATGAAAAAATATAAGCGCATGCCGATTGCTGAAATGATTGATCTGTCGATCAATGCCGTGCTGCCGCGCACGATCATGACAGCGACAACAGTGTTTCTGGCGCTTTTGGCGCTCGTCTTCTTTGGCGGGCATGTTATTCGCTCTTTCTCGCTGGCGATGATGTGGGGCATATTTGTTGCTACTTATTCCTCGATTTTCATCTGTTCGCCGATCCTGATCTATCTTGGCGTGCGCAATCTGGCGTCGGAGAATGCTAAATCAGACTCACCAGTCGATTGATCTGTGCATGCCTTTAAGGCCTGAAGCTGATGTCAGAGCGGATCTATAAAGGCTATCTGCCCGGCCAGCATGTGATCTCGGCTTATGGTGCTGGCGGGTTTCGTTTTGCTGATATGTCTCATCGCGGCTCGATTCTGGTTCTGCCTAGCGGGATTCAGGCGATTGAGGCACGCGATATAGCTGATGTGACAGAGACCTTGCTGAAGCCTTTGTTCGATCTGCCCAAGGGACTTGTGTCCTTCCTTTTGATTGGCACAGGCGCAAAGTCAGAACCTGTTCCGCACAATCTGCGTCAGCTAATGCAAGGGCAGGGGATCAATCTTGAAGCTATGGCCACAGGTCATGCCATTGCTACTTATAATATTATGATGGAAGAGCACAGATCCGTTGGCGCATTACTGCTGGCGAGCGCTTGATGAACCCGCAAGTGCCCGCTCATCAAGCTCAAAATTATAGCTATTGTGCGGATCAATTGCATGAGCATGATTGGGAAAATTGGCTCAATTGTCTGTTCGCGCCTTCCGAATTTAGGGCGCATTTACATGCGCTCTTTGCCTTTAGCGCCGAGATCAAGCGTATTCCCTTTCTCGTCTCGGAGCCTCAATTGGGCGAGATCAGATTGCAATATTGGCGCGATGTGCTCTCCCCACATTCGCAAAGCGCGGATCGCAACGGGCAGGGTCATCCTTTAGCCGAGGCTTTATTAGCGACGATTGCGGCTTATGATTTGCCAGTTCAACCCTTGCTAGATCTCATCGATGCGCATGTCTTCGATCTTTATCAAGATCCCATGCCCTCGATGCGGGATCTGGAGGGCTATTGCGGTGAAACCATTGGCGCTCCCTTGCGTCTAGCCTCAATGGTGCTCGCCGCTGGTGAGAATCCCGGCGGCGCGGATTGTATTGGTCATGCCTGTGTCTCGATTGGATTGGTGCACATAATGCACTCCATTGCTATTCATGCCGCCCGCTCGCAAATCTATCTACCCAAAGATATACTGATCAAGCATAGTGTTGATCCTAATTCTCTCATCCGGCAGCAAATGAGTGCGTCTTTGCAGCAGGCCTTGCGCGAGATCGCCGATCTTGCGCGGCATCATTCACAAAAGGCTCTCGCTGATCTTGGTTCTTTGAAACCGCAAGCCCGCAGCGTCATTTTGGGATTAGCACTCATAGAGCCGAGCCTGACCGTGATGCAGCGCAAGGGTTGGAATCCCTTTCAGGGCGCGTGGCTTTTGCCAGGCTGGAAAAGGCAATGGCATGTCTGGCGAATGTCATTAAAATTATGAAAAGACAATCAGATTTGACTTGCAGCCTAGCTTAATCTCGCGTTTGATTATCTCAGACGAGGAGAGTGTGATGCGTTATGCGGCTTTGGTCATTAGCGTCCTTGGATGTTTAGTCTTTGCTTTGTTGATCCCATCGCTTGGAGACTTTGCCACTTATCCATTTCTTGTGTTTTTGATCCTCGCTGGGATTGGTATTTGGGATCTTATTCAGCGCACGCATAATCTGAAGCGCAATTATCCCTTGCTCGCTAATTTTCGTTATTTGCTAGAAAAAGTCAGACCAGAGATCCGTCAATATTTTCTTGAAAGCGATCTTGATGGTGCTCCGTTCAATCGCAATAAGCGCGCCTTGATTTATCAAAGAGCCAAACGGCAATTGGAGACGAGGCCATTTGGGACGTTACAAAATGTCTATGGTGATGATTATGAATGGATCACCCATTCGATTTGCCCGACCCATTTGCATGAGTGGAATTTTCGCATCAGGATTGGCGGACCTCATTGCCTTCAGCCTTATCAGGCCTCCTTGCTGAACATATCGGCGATGAGTTTTGGCTCGCTCAGCGCCAATGCTATTCGTGCTCTTAATCGCGGAGCAAAAGAGGGCGGATTTGCGCATGATACGGGTGAGGGATCGATTAGTCCCTATCATCGCGAACAGGGCGGCGATCTGATCTGGGAATTGGGCTCGGGTTATTTTGGCTGTCGTAATAAGGATGGCACATTCAGCCCTGAGCGTTTTGCCGAACAAGCCAGAACGCCACAGGTCAAAATGATTGAGATCAAACTATCGCAAGGTGCCAAGCCCGGTCACGGAGGTGTCTTGCCGGGACCGAAAGTTACACCTGAAATTGCGTCAACGCGCGGTGTTCCTGTGGGCGTTGATTGTGTGTCACCTGCTGGCCATTCGGCTTTTTCTACGCCCGGTGAGATGATGCATTTTATCGCCCGCTTACGTGAGTTGAGCGAGGGCAAGCCTGTTGGCTTTAAATTATGCATTGGTCATCCCAGCGAATTTATGGGCTTGTGCAAGGCCATGTTGGAGACGGGCATTCTGCCTGATTTCATCGTTATTGATGGCAGCGAAGGAGGGACGGGCGCAGCGCCGCTCGAATTTACCGATCACATTGGCACGCCTTTGCGCGAGGGCCTGACCTTTGCCCATAATTGCCTCTTGGGTGCGGGATTGCGGGACAAGATCAAGCTGGGCGCCAGCGGGCGTATTGCTTCGGCTTTCGATATGGCGCGCGTGCTGGCCTTGGGTGCAGATTGGTGTAATGCCGCGCGCGGATTCATGTTTGCGCTTGGCTGTGTGCAATCCCTGTCGTGCCATAATGACAAATGCCCCACAGGCGTTGCCACACAAGATCCGCTACGTCAGCTCGCTCTTGATGTCGAGGACAAGTCAAAACGCGTGCATAATTTCCATGATCGGACTTTGATGGCGCTGGCCGAGATCGTCGAGGCGACAGGCCTTAGCCATCCTCGCGAGTTTCACCGGGATCATTTCTACCGCCGCGTTTCACCCCTGGAGGTGAAGAGCTTTGCTGATGTTTATCCTGAGCTTTCTCACGGCAGTCTGCTGAATGGATCGGCGCCCGATGAGTATAAGAACAAATGGGCCAGATCACGCGCTGATCGCTTTATGGCTTAATCGGCAGACGAAGTCAGGGACCCTCAGCGCGCAAGTTCAAGCCCAGGGTGCCCATTGGCCATTGGGATAAATGCGCCAGGATTTCACACCGGATTTGGCGATGACGGTTGCGCCTTCCTTGGCTTTCGAGACAAGGAATTTGAACATCAGCGGATGGCGCCAAGCGAAGGGTGTCGAGGGGTCGACAACGGCCTGATATTCATCGGATTCAGAATCATCAATCAATAAAGTGCCGACCTTATCGGGGCGCAGGCTTTGCGGGATGGAGCGTTCCATCATCCAGTCACATTCGAAGTCCTTGCAGACCTGCGGGCGCTGTTCATAAATCTTGCATCCCTTTTTGAGATCGCAATTGGTGCACAGAATGCCCGCATCCTTATTGAAATGATCAATCACCAGCGATTTGCAGCACATAGTGCAAGTGCCGCATGATTTTCCAGGAACACCCATAAACCCATCACCATGTTCAGAATCGCGCCTCAGAGGGCTTTGAGACCTCCTACAACGAAGCTTGCCGCAGGCCAATCCCATCCTTGTGCCGGATCATGGTCAGAAGTTTCATGTTGATGCAAGCCTTGCCTCTAGTCTATGCGCAAAGGGGACGATAAAGCTTTCTCAAAAGTGCACCATATCCAAGTGAGGCCCTTGATGGATACATATCTGTTGGATCGTTATGCCCTGCGGCAATTGGTCGAGAATTGGGTGATCTGGCGTGATGCCGGTTTCTGGGACAAGTTCCGCACCCTCTGGCATGAGGATGGCCGTATGATGGCCACCTGGACACAGGGCACAGTCGATGAATTTATAGCCATGAGCGAGGAAGGCTGGGCCAAGGGTGTCAGCATCTTACATTTTCTGGGGGGCCATACAGCTGAAATCAATGGTAATAGAGCTGTGGCGCAGACCAAAATGACCATCTCCCAGAGAGCCAAAGTGCATGATGTCGTCGTCGATGTTGTCTGCACAGGGCGGTTTTATGATTTTATTGAATTTCGCAATGGCAAATGGGGACTGGTTCTGCGTCAACCCATTTATGAAAAGGATCGCATGGATCCTGTCGATCCTTCGGCCCAACTCGCATTAAAGGCCGAGCAATTGGAGCGCTTTCCCATTGGCTATCGACATCTGGCCTATTTGCAGACTGAGATCGGTTATAAAGTGAAGACGGATATGCCGGGCCTGACCGGGCCTGAGGTTAAGGCGCTTTATGCCAGCGGGGCTAAATGGCTCGCGGGGCAGGATCTTGATCGCTGAAACAGACTATCGCTTGGTCAAATGCAGGCGGGGGATTTCTATTGCGGGGCAGCGGTCCATAATGACTTCAATGCCCCTGGCTCTGGCTTTGTCTGCGGCTGCTGGATTGATCACACCCAATTGCATCCAGATGACTTTGGGCAGGGGATTGAGTTGCAAGGCCTCTTCAACGACCTGAGCGGCATCTTGTGAATTGCGAAACACATCCACCATGTCTATGGCCTCAGATAAGTCCATGAGGCTGGCATAGACTTGCATGCCAGCAATTGTCTGACCCGCCAGGCCGGGATTGATCCCGAAAGTCCGATAGCCCTGACGTGTCAGAAATTCCCCGACATGATGAGAGGCTCTGGTTGGATTGTTGGATAAGCCAACGACTGCAATTGTCTTCGTTTGCGTTAGAATGCGACGCAGAGACTCATCCTCGTAAAATTCATGCGCCATGAGTGTGGTTCTCCATCGGTTTCAATTTTGAATTCAAAATAAATGTCAGCAAGGCCAGCAAAAGCCCAATGGCCCAGATAATCCAGATCGAGGAAGGGCCCTCGGTGAAATCAAACAAATCACTCCAAACTTCTTCGACAGGAATGTTCTTGTGAAACTTCTGCCATATGATTTCGAAAGCGCCGGTAAACAATCCGGCTAAACTGGCCAAAATGAGCAATGGCGTGAGTTGCAAATGCCAATTCCATTTGTTGAGTATACGCCAACCCAAGATCCAGAAGAGAGAACCGCTCAGCAAAAATTGCGCACTGAAGGAGCCTGGAGACATCAGGAAATGCAAAAGTGCCAAAGCTGTCAGCATGCCATTGAGGCGATGCAGACGATGCCAATTGGCTGAGCCCAATTTCTTCATCATCAGATCATGTGAGGTGAGCCCCAGAAACATGAGACCAAGCAAGGAGAGGCTGGCTATGAGCAGAGTTGGGCGTCGTAGAATCTCCCCCCAGATCCCTGCCAAATCCCATTTGCGCAAGAGTGCGTAACAGATCAAATGCACGAGTGAGTATATCAGCCCTGATACACCCAATATGCGCCGACCATCAATTAAATGCGGCCAATGCAATGTTTGGCTGAGGGGGCTGATCGCGAAGGTCAGAATGAGCAAAGCAGTGGCCCAGAGGCCTGACCAATAGACAAGCGATTGTAGCGGGATCATACCCAATTGGCCGCTCATCAAATCAAAGATCATCGACAGGCCAGGCAGAATGGCAATTGTATAAGCGGCAGCTTTCATTCTTGTCATTTTACAGGCCTGATCATTATCCCTATGCTAATCTTTTATCGGCTTTGAAACCAATATGACAAGTTTGTTTATCTGATTGCTATGCATGGCTATCGGATTTGGCGGCTAGGTTTGGACTTGCCACTTTACCGCAGACGGGATCGGGTCCAATCTGGGAGCCTCTCTTTGCTTGAGGCGCGCATAGAATGTTGCAGCTTGAACAGGTCAATGCTTTTCTCACTCGTCATTTTCCGCAGATCGGGCCGGGACGAGATTTCATCATTGAGGCTGTAGGGCCGATGTCCTCGCGTCTGCGTCTTGTGCCTGGATCCCAACATTTGCGGCCGGGGGGAACAGTGTCGGGGCCCGCCATGTTTGCGCTGGCCGATGTGGCGATCTATGTGGCGATACTTGCTCAATTGGGAGTAGGGGAGGATGCCGAGCGGGCGCATCTCTCGCCAGGCTCTTTAACAGTGACCACCAATCTCAATATCAACTTTTTACGCAAGCCTGAGCCCAGCGATCTTATTGCGGAAGCAAAATTGATGAAACTTGGGCGCCAGCTCGCCGTGGGTGAGGCCTGGCTTTATTCAATTGGCGTGAATGAGCCTGTTGCCCATGCGGTGGCGACCTATTCGATCCCGCCAGATTATGCGAGGCCAAAAGCATGAGCGGCTTGGCGAGGAATCCAATCATCTATTGGCAGTTAAGTTTTAATATGATGCTTCTGAATTTGGCTTGATATGATTCGGGCCTCAACGGAGGTTGGATGTCTGCTTTTCCCTATCGCAAGGCGCATTTCATTGGCATAGGCGGCGTTGGTATGAGCGCGACAGCCAAATTACTGCGCGATTCCGGCGTGCGGGTCACGGGCTCTGATGAAAATGTCTATCCGCCGATCTCTTATGTCTTGCGCGATGAGGGATTGAATTACACAACGCCTTATCGCGCTGAAAATCTGCCCTCCGATGTTGATTTGGTTGTGATTGGCAAGAATGCCAAACTGGTTCCGCAGAGCAATGCTGAAGTTGCGGCGGCTTTTGCATCAGGTGCCACAATTCTGTCATTCGCTGATGTGCTGGCTTTGCTTGCCAAAGGCAAGCAGACGATTGTGGTTGCCGGCTCGTTTGGCAAGACCACGACTGTTTCCTTGATGGCGCATGCGTTGATTGAAGCTGGCAAAGATCTAGGCTTTATGATTGGTGCTGCTCCGCTCTCGCCATCCAGTGCGGCGCAAATTGGAAAAGGTGATTTATTCCTGGTTGAGGGGGATGAATATCCAGCGTCCAATAATGATGATCGCTCGAAGTTTCTGCTCTATGATCCCGCCCATATATTACTCACGCCTTTGGCGCATGATCATGTCAATGTATTTCCGACTATAGAAACTTATCTTGCACCCTTTGAGCAACTCCTCAGCAATTTGCCAGAGCAGGGCTCTGTTTTTGCCAGTTTGAGCGGCGAATTGAGTGCGCAATTTCTGGCCAGGATCAAACGCCAGATTGTGACCTATGGAATTGAGCAAGGCGAATGGCAGGCTCGTGATATTGTTTTGGGCGAGCGCAGCCATTTCACGCTCACCCAATCAGGCAAATACATTGCACTAATTGAGACGGGCCAATTAGGCCTGCATAATATTGAGAATATGGTTGGGGTCGGCGCTTTCCTGATTAGTCGGGAGCTGATCACGCCTGCTGCCTTTGCCAGTGCCATGGCCTCCTTCAAAGGCATTCGGCGCAGGCTCGATCGTAAATCTGACAAGACATCGATCGCTTTTTTCGAGGGATTTGGCTCTTCTTATGACAAAGCTGTCAGTGCAATTGCAGCCATGCGCCAGCATTTTGCCAAGCGCCGTCTGATTGTCATTTTCGAGCCGCATACGTTCAGCTGGCGAAATCGTGCGACGCTGCATTGGTATGATGATGTCTTTGCCAATGTAGATCATACTTTTGTTTGGGAACCTGCCTCGCAAGGGGCGGGGACGCATGATCAGGTCGATCAGGGCGAGATTGTTGCCCGCATTGCTGCCTCCGGCGCAAGCGTGACCGCTTTAAGCGGAGCGGGTGATTGCGTAGCCGAAATTGGCGCCTTTTTGCGGCCCGATGATGCGGTTTTGTTCCTAACTTCCGGCAATTTGGGCGGGTTGATCGAAGATTTGCCCCTTTTTGCTGAGAAGAGCTTTCCTGCATAGCGGTATTATAATACCGCATTAAAAATGACCCCTGAAATCGGGCTTTTTTGGGCAATTCTATTGACGGCTTGCCTCGCACCACATATAAGCAGCGCATCTCAGCCGGTCGGCATTGCGCTGGCCGGATTTTTCATCGGGAAAATCTCATGTTCGGCCATACACATTCTACCAAAGGGGCTGATGTCGAGAAGAAGTGGATCTTGATTGACGCCAAGGGCCTTGTTGTGGGTCGTCTGGCAACAATTGTGGCCATGCATCTTCGCGGCAAGCACAAGCCCAGCTTCACCCCCCATGTCGATGACGGCGACAATATCATTGTCGTGAATGCCGATCAGGTGGTGCTGACTGGTCGCAAGCTTGATCAAAAAATGTATTATCACCATTCCGGCTTCATCGGTGGCATTAAGGAACGTTCGGCCAAGTTCATTCTTGAAGGCCGCTTTCCTGAGCGCATTGTCGAAAAGGCTGTTGAGCGCATGTTGCCGCGTGGTCCTCTGGGCCGTAAGCAGCTCGCCAATCTGCGCGTTTACAAGGGTGCTGAGCATCCCCATGCCGCACAAAATCCGGTGACGCTCGATGTCGCCAGTCTCAATCGTAAAAACTCCAGGAGCGCCTGAGCATGGCCGAGACACTCTCTTCGCTGCAGGACCTCAAGGGCGCAACGGCCCAATCTGTTCCTGATGCTCCTGTCCATGTACAGAAGCTCGATAAATATGGCCGCGCCTATGCAACAGGCAAACGTAAGGATGCTGTTGCTCGCGTCTGGATCAAGCCCGGCTCGGGTAAGGTGAGCGTGAATGATCGCCCGCTCGATGTCTATTTTGCGCGTCCGGTTCTGCGCATGATCCTGCAACAACCCCTCGTCATCGCTCAGCGCCTTGGTCAATATGATCTGGTGATCACTGTTGCGGGTGGCGGTCTGTCGGGTCAGGCTGGCGCTGTGCGTCACGGTCTTGCCAAGGCTCTGACCTATTATGAACCTGAGTTGCGTCCTGCTCTGAAGCGCGAAGGCTTCCTGACACGCGACTCGCGTGTTGTTGAACGTAAGAAATACGGCAAGAAGAAAGCCCGTCGCAGCTTCCAATTCTCGAAGCGCTGATTGGTTACCCAATCTTTGTTATCAAAAGCCGCTCGCAAGGGCGGCTTTTTTGTTGCTTGTGGTCAGAAAAGCCAAGCTTATTGGCAGTTACAGATCCTCATGCTAGGTGAATTTATTCGTTCCCCTGTGCCTGAGGTGTCTTATGTTTAGAAACTTATGTTTTGCCGTCATTTTTGCTTTTGTTGCGGCTGGCCCCGTTGAGGCGCGTAATTATGCTTTTCCCGAGAAGAACCCCACAGCCACAGTTGTTATTCCTGATAGTTGGGATGTTGATGAGATCGAATTTGGCTATACAGCCTCTTCACCCGATGAAGACATTATCTTCACGGTAGAAACTGCTAGCGCCTCCCGGCTTGACCGGATGATGGAACAAAACATGCAGTGGCTTAAAGAACAGGACATTGTCCCCAAGGGAAAGCCCAAGGAGCAAGAGATTAATATCAATGGAATTGCAGCCGCTCTGTTTACTTATGAAGCGACAGATCCGGATGGCGATACGGTTTTTGAATTTGTCATCTTTCCGGCTGGGCAGGGCCGCGTTGTGCTGATGTCACTTTGGGGATCGGATGAAGCCCGCGCTGAGAATAAGAAAGAGATTGATATCATCATAAATAGCATCAAGCCGATCAATTGAGGCTCTCATAGCCATTTGGTCTTTGCGAGACAGTTAAAAGCTGCGCCTTGGGCAACTTTTTCTGGCCCTCTTTATGATCAGCGCATCTCTATTCCTTAACGAAGATCTGTCTGCCTTGAAAAAGTCCCTGTGTGAGGTCACATTTGTAAATTATCGGTATCTGAACCTTAATAGTACCGAAGAGTTGAAGTGGATGTGTCATGGGAATGGATCGCGACGCTCATCGTGATGGGCAGGTTGAAACACCTCGATCAGAGCCGGAGATTCTCCCTCCCTCTTCATCGCACACCCAAGAGCGCGCTGAGGCGTTTGTTTTTATGTCAGGGCCAGAGATGATGCGTTTTCGCATCAAACCCATCAGCCCCTTTAGCGTGTTTATACTCACGCTCTCTGCCCTTGCTGTGACCTTTCTCATTGTCACTTTGTTTGCAGGAGCCTTTCTGATTGGCTTGCCTATTGTCGCGGGGTTGGTGGTGATTGGTTTTGTGGCTTCGCTCCTGCGCCGCTTATTTCGCTAGGCTGATTTCGTTCAGCTGATCGCAATCAGCTCAAGTTCGGATCAAGCTGTTGTCGTCTGATCCTGGCCGGGTGTGGGATTGGTTGAGGAATTGGCATTCAATTGTTCGCCGCCAACAAAGCCACCAGCCTTAATACCAGCCATCACTTCGGCAATGCTGACCTGACCATTGCCATCGCTATCCCAGAAATTCATGATTTGTTTGATCTGATCAGCCTGTGTGCCGTCCACATCGGCACCAAGGGCTGTAGCAAGATCAGCAGCCTCAAAATAACCCTTACCCGTGAGATCATATTGCGCGATGATCGATTGCGCCTGTTGTACTTGCTGTGCACCACTTTGGAGCTCTTCAAGTGTGACCATGCCATCCTGATTTTCATCCCAATTAGCAAAAGTTGTCTTTGCATCGGTGATAGATTTATCTTTCGCGGCCTGTGTCGTGAATTCGTCGAGTGAAATCCCGCCATCTTTGTTGGTGTCATATTGAGCCATGAGGCTGGCCGCTAACAGACTGGGATCGACATTTTGTGGTGGCGGGGTGGTAGGAGGGCTTGGTGCAGGAGAAGCAATTTTTCCGGCATCTTTTTCAAGGCCGATGATAATTTCCTGACGTGTGAGCTGGTTGTTGTGATCAAAATCCCATGATGAGAAACGGCTGGCAGTGTTTTCAAATCCAGCAGGCTTCACACTCAGAGCTTGAGGGATATCAATTCGTCCCGTGCCATTAGGATCAAAGGCCGCCATAATTGCATCAGCCTGATCCATAGCAGAAATGCCGGTTGTTAGTTCATCAAGGCTGACGTGATTGTCCCCATTGAGGTCCCAAGCGTCAATGGCATTTTGCACATTGGCTGGATCACCCAAGCTTGGACCTTTCGTCCATGCCGTAATCAGGTCATTGGTGACGATATAGCCTTTTTTGTCGTTGTCATATTGAGCAATCAAATCGGCGGCGCGTTGTTCTGGCGTTGCATTAACATCTGGCGGGTTTTGATCGCTCGTTGTGCCATTGATAGTGGATTGATCATGAGTGTCAGTGGTTGACGTCTGAGTTGTATTTTTTGTTTCCGTCTGTGCCTGACCATAGTTCATTAATTCGCTGATACTGACTTGCCCATCTTTCGATTGATCCAGACCCTGCATCATTTCCTGCGCCTGATAGGCTGCAATGGCGTAATTTTTCGAAAAGGAGGGGTAGAGCATGCATTGAAAAATGGTCTTGTGCAGACCGGAGCTTCCCACAGGTCCGGTCAAATCATTTGCTCTGGATGAATCAAGCTGCAATTGCGCAAAGAAGGTTTGAAATTCAGCTCCGCTCAGCTGGCCGTCATTGTCAGTGTCAAGCTTCTGCTGGGCGCGACTGATTAATCCGGTGCGGTCCAGACCCGTACCAGATAATTGACGGAGCAGGAATTGAGCATAGTCAGCCATCTGATCCTTGCGCCTTGTGGACGCATGGTCTCAGCAGTTTTCATGCCATATTTAACTTATTGAAATAATTAGTTTATATGGCTCATTGTGGGAGCGCCATCACGCATTGCACGCGATAATCCTTGATCGCCTCGTCAGAGGGGGGGATACCAGCTGAGATCAATTGCTCGATGGAACGCCCGTCATATTCAAGTTTTTTATCGATACATTCGCGCAGATTCTGGCGTATTCCATTCCAGGCTGAGCGGGCGGCAACGCGATTTTGCGCCAATAATTGCCGGTTCTTATCCTCAAGGCGCAGATTCTGGCATTCTTCTTCCAGCATGCGCTTCTGGCGTTCTTCATTTGGCTGGCCAAAGCGACCACGTGTTTCACCCGCCATCATCAAAGCACGGGCACAAGCATCCTGCGCTTTGGCAGGAGAGATAAGGCTGAGGTCGCGCTCAAGACCCAGACTACCAAAGGCTAGAAGAAGGGTGAGGAGTGAAGCTCTGATCATGCATGCCTCCAAAACTCAGAACCAAACTGAGAAGATTGGGGAATTTAGCGCTTTTTCTCTTGAAACGGAATGGGTTTGATTAAGCTGTCTTATTTATGGCAAGAGATATTGGCTGATAGATTTGGTCCGCTTTGCGGGATCTGTCGAAACTTAAAGGGATCGACACATGCTCATTCTCATTCTTGGCGTTCTTGTTTTTCTGGGCACTCATAGCCTCTCCATGCAAAGACAGGCTCGCGAGCAATTGATCACTCGTTGGGGCGCCAATGGCTTTAAGATCATCTATTCAGTTCTCTCATTCATTGGTCTTTTAATGATCATTTATGGTTTTCCTACCTATCGAGAGCAGGATTGGGTGCAGATTTGGACTCCGCCTGTATGGACGCGACATCTGGCGATGACCCTTATGTGGTTTGCCTTTATTGCTCTTGCGACTATGGGCACCAAGCCCAGTCGTTTGCGTGGCTGGTTGCGTCACCCCATGCTGGTGGCCATCAAAATTTGGGCTTTGGCGCATTTGCTTGCCAATGGTGATTTGGGCGCAATGATCCTGTTTGGAGCTTTTCTGGCCTGGGCTGTTTTTGATCGCATCAGCGTCAAACGTCGCGGAGACATGGGAGCACCCAGGCTGACACATTTCACCCGTGCTGATGGTTTGGCCTTGGTGGCAGGCACATTCGCCTATGGCCTCATGTTAATTCTGCATCCCTGGCTCATTGGTGTTTCGATCCTTGGATGAGCGACGCAAGTCTGTCTTGCAGCGCTCCGAACAGGTTTTCACATTCTCCCAATTCAGCCGCCATTTTTTGCGCCAGGCGAAGGGACGCTGGCAGGCCTGACAGATTTTTGTCGGTAGGTTAGGTTTGCGAAAGATTTTGTCTTGTGCGGGTTTCACCAAGGGAGAGCCTCACCGCGATAATCAAAAAAACCTCCCGTCTGTGCTGGGCTGAGTTGATCAATCACTTGGCAGAGTTGTTGGACGGACGATTGTGCAGTGAGAATGTTCAGGCCATTTTTAGCGAAAGACTGAGACATCTTTGTTGCCACAGTTCCCGGATGCAGGCTGACGCATATGGCCTCAGGTGCTCGCCTGTTCAACTCTATCGCATTTGTGCGCATGATTTGGTTGAGAGCGGCTTTTGATGCCCGGTAGGAATGCCAGCCACCCAGCCTGTTATCCCCAATACTTCCGACTTTGGCCGACAGGGCCGCAAAAACTGATTTTCCCTCGCGCGGCATCAGGGGCAAGAGATGCTTCATAACAAGTGCAGGGCCAATGGCATTGACGGCAAACAGACGCATTAGATTATTTGGATCAAGGTCCCGCCAGCTTTTCTCCGGTTGCAGTGCGCCATCATGCAACAGTCCCGTGGCCAATATGATCAGGCGCGGCGACAGGCCCGATTGCTTGACCCTCTCAGCTAAATTGACGATGGTTTCCTCTCTGGTGAGGTCGAGAGCCGGGCTTGAGTGCCGTGAGACCGCCAAAATCTCTCTAAATTGCGAATTTTGGTTCAAAATCTCAATAAAAGCTGCCCCCAGACCGCCGCTGGCCCCGATGACCACAGCCAGCCCCCCTTTTGGTAGACTGGACAGAATTGGGGATTGGTGAAATGTGGACATTGGTTCGGTTGAGCTCATGTCTATTCTACGCTTTGAAGCAGTAAATGGTTCTTGAGTTATAGAGTTCATCTAGCTCTCAATCACCTCGGCGCTTGGCCGCATTGGAACGGATTACAATTTGGAGGGGCTAATGGTCAGGTTCACAAAAACAATGAGAATTATTGGCCTGTTTGTCGCTTTGTCTCTGTCTGGCCAGCTTGTGTCTGGACAGGTTTTAGCCTTGGAAGATGTGACCCTGACCAATGTGAAGATTGACGATGGAACGTCCATCGTTCTTTTCCCGCGCGTTGAAGTGACGGCCACCAATCTGAGCCGGGACGAAGTGTCTCAATTATTTTCAACGGCGACGACTAAAGACACTTTGTCTGCTTTGCTTGCAAAAATGGAAGCCGCGCGATTGTACATTCCAGAAGGTTCGATCAGTGAGAAAGATGGTAAAGCCAATCTGCGCGCCATATCGGCGGCTAAAATCAACAAAGGACAATTCGAGAAATTTGACTTTGCCGGCATGGATGCCAGTTTCACGCTTGATAACCGTGGCCCTGGCTCTTTCAAAATGAATGCGCTTTCACTTGATCAGGGCGATGTGTCCGGTCTTTTTGATGCTTTGCGCACAGGTCGGCCCGAGGGCATGAATCTTCGGATTGGTAAAATGAACTGGGCGGGATTTGAAGCGATTGTTCCCGATGAGGAGATAAGCCCCACTGCACCTGGCGGCAATTTGATCAAGATCAGCCTTGGATCTGTTGCAGGTGAAAACCAGTATCAGGGCAAAATACCTGTATCAGGGTTTGTTGATGTCAAAAATGTGATTGTCACATTGCCTCCTTCAAGCGAACCCGCACAACAGCTCAAAGCCTATGGTTATGACAAGATTGATATGAGCCTTGCTGTTCAATTCACCTATGATCCCGAGAAGCGCAGTCAAAAGCTGGATCGTCTGGATATAATCCTTGCCAATGCAGGGACATTGGGGATTGCTGGACTCATTTCCAACATTGATATGGAGGCTTTGTCCAAAGGCGATGCAGCAGCTTTGATGGCTATGATGAATATGGAAGTTGGCATGCTTGAGATCAAATATATCAATGCCGGACTTGCTGAAAAAGCGCTCGCCTTTTATTCGAACCTGCAAAAGAAATCACCTGATGCGGCGCGTCAGGAATTATCCGCCATGGCCTCGGGAATGTTGCCAATGTTTCTTGGCACCAGCCCCTCTGCTAAAAAACTGGCAGATGCAGTCTCCGCCTTTATCGCTGCACCTAAATCACTCGTGATCACTCTGAAATCCAGAGGCCCAGCACTTAAGTTGCAGGATATGGCCGAATTCACAGATCCAGCCTCTTTTTTTAAAAAAGTGGATGTTGATGCGGTGGCTAATCGCTAATTATAAATATATGAAGGATAATTGAGGCAACTGGCCATCATGCAGATGGACGGAGTAAACAATGGTCGCGAAGATTTTTATTGATGGCGAAGCTGGTACTACGGGTCTGGAGATCCGTGAGCGCCTGTTGCCGCGCAAGGACCTTGCTTTACTCTCAATTGCCGCTGACAAGCGCAAGGATGAAGGCGCCAAAAAGGATCTTCTTGCTCAGGCAGATCTGGTAATTTTGTGTCTGCCCGATGATGCCGCCAAGCAGAGTGTGGCTTTGGTTGACTCTCTTGGGGCAGATGCACCGCGTGTTCTTGATGCGTCAACTGCGCATCGCATTGCGCCTGGCTGGGTCTATGGATTTGCAGAAATGGCTGCTGGGCAGGCAGGTGCTATTCAAGCGGCCAGCAAAGTTGCCAATCCTGGTTGTTATGCGACCGGCGCGATTGCATT
>OMIJ01000075.1 GCA_900299065.1 Hyphomicrobiales bacterium | reverse complement strand
GGAATTTGCCTGACTGGTCGGACGCTTGCGAATATCGACATAACCCATAGGGAACAATTTGTTCTTGACCTCGTTCGCCCACGACTCGGTAACCTTGTAGGCCTTCTTTAATTCCTCGTAGGAGAGGTTCTGCTCAGCGTTGGCTTCATCGCGCTTTTGTCCTTTCCATTTGTTTAGGAGTTTGAAGTGCTCACTGGTGAAATATTCCGCCATGATTTCCTATCTCCCCTCAACATCAATTCCGTGTTCTGTTGCATCGCTTTTCGTTTACCAGTGGACCGATTTCAGGTTGCCACCATGGCTTGACACCTGCAACAGCCTCTCGTGACTGGCCTGCGCTTGCAACGCCATCTTTAGATCTAATAACTCTCCTGCCTAGCAAGCTTCAGGTCTCTCTGTGGACAAGTGTGGCCAATTACATATCTAGCGGATGTGTTCCATCATGTTCATGTAGATTGGATCATTGCTATAAATGTGTCAGAGTTTGACCTGTGAAGCCTGGGTCATTTTGTTGGTTTTAGTCGAGATAATTTTTTGTTGATGCTGTGAAACAGGTGCAAATTTGGGTAGGTCAACTCATGATGAGGGACTGAAGTTGAATTTGATTGCCATTTGAGAAATTGATTTGATGAAATCTGAATTCATTTGAGAAAGGACAAAATATGAAAAGCAATCCAGTTGGTTGGTTTGAAATTTACGTTCAGGACATGTCTCGCGCAAAGGCGTTTTACGAGGCCGTTTTCCAGAGCAAACTCTCATCATTGATGAATCCAGCGACCGCAAATATGGCGGGTGTGCAGATGTGGGCATTTCCATCATCCATGGAGAGCTATGGCGCACCCGGCGCTTTAGTCCAAATGGAAGGATGCCCGTCAGGAGGAAGTACGCTGGTTTACTTTTCCTGTGAAGATTGCTTGGTAGAGGCACAGCGTGCTGCCATTAGCGGGGGCAAAATTTTCAAGGAAAAAACGTCTATTGGCGAATACGGGTTCATAGCACTCGTGCAAGATACGGAGGGCAATATGATCGGTCTTCATTCCTTGCGTTAGACCGGGGCAAATCACTGTCCTCAAAAATCAAGGGTCGCTTGCACGGGATCGCCAATTTCCGTTTAGAGTCGGGCGAGGGTTCGAGTCCCTTGCCGCCCACCATCATCAATGATGTCGATCAAGCACACAAAAGATGGACATCATTAATTTTCGCGGCCTTTTTTCAAAGGTCCATAAGGGTTGCGCCTCTGTCTGATTGGTTAATTCTACATGCGGGCAGTCAGCAATATTTGCCAAGCCTCTAAGAAATAAATGCAGAGCCACATCAACAGTCGGCTCTGACTCAATTGTCAAATCATACGCGTATAAAAGGTCAGACAAGCTATGCAACACATCATGCTGGGCATAGGTATAGTTGGATCGTAGAGGAAGTTTTTTAATTGTGCTTCCAAAGCTCGTTTGTTATATAGTCAGCTTAAGAATAGAATAAGCATAAAAATCATAAAGATATCTATATACAATGCGTTCCTTAAGCTGTGCACATTGAAGGATCCTTCCTCAATCAATCTCGCTCATTCGTGCCAAATTTTGCGAGATCATGTCGCATAGTCTATTCAAGGTTCATCATCTGGAGATCCCTTGATGCACTCTGAAGTTATTCCCTGCACACAAGCGCGTCACGCAGTCGCCATTCTGGATATTTTCAATGATGCCATTCTCACATCAACTGCGCTTTATGATTATCAACCGCGCACATTAGCGAGTATGGATGACTGGTTCGCCAACAAGCTCAAAGGCAATTTTCCAATTCTGGGATTAGAGAATGCAGCAGGCCAGTTAATTGCCTTTGGCAGCTATGGCAAGTTTCGCGCTTTTCCAGCCTATAAATATACTGTCGAACATTCCGTCTATGTGCACAGAGATCATCGCAAGCAAGGCCTTGGCTTGCAGATCATGCAGGCATTGATTGAAGCGGCGCAACAGAATGATCTGCATGCGATGATCGGTGCAATTGATGCGAGCAATGATGTGAGCAGGGCATTGCATCAGCGTCTTGGCTTCCAGCATGTGGGCACATTGCCACAAGTCGGGTTTAAATTTGGTCGCTGGCTTGATCTGGCCTTTTATCAATTGCTCCTCAGCGGGCCCCAAAAGCCCGTGGATGGATGAGAAAGGCCGTTTAGCGATTGCGGCCGAGGCCAAATTTCTTGGCGAGGGAAGAGCGTGCATTGGCATAGTTTTTGGCAACCATGGGATAATCCTGCGGCAATCCCCATTTGAGTCGATAGGCATCTGGCGTCAGGCGATATTTCGACATCAGATGACGCTTGAGAGATTTAAATTTCAGCCCATCCTCCAGGCAGATGATATAATCCTCCGTCACCGATTTTTTGATCGCAATTGCAGGCGAGACAATCTCTTCGCTCTTTTGTGACGGGGCTTGTGTCTCGGCAATAATCTCGCGCCCCTCTGCAATAGACTTCATTGCAGCATGGACCGAACCGATCAGTTCAGGCAATTGGGTCCGCGGAATCGGATTTTTCGATATGTAAGCTGCAACAATATCCGCAGATAATTCAACTAGATCCAACTTATTCATGATCAATCCTATAGCAGAGACCTGCAAAATGCCAATGATGAATCAAAAATATCTTTGAAAAATAAAAGCTTAAAACTGAACTTACCTAGATGTAACAAAACATCATTACATAGAAATACTTTAGCATAATTTTCTATACAGGGAAAAGAAAACTTTAATCTAAAAATATACCTATACTCCAAAGCGTTAGTTGTAGACTTGTCGTGCGCGCGCAAATTCGAGCTTGTCAGATCTTCTCTCAAAACAAAACGCCGACCCGAAGGCCGGCGTTGCTGGATGCAGACGAGCAGACGAGCAGAAGAGATTTATTTGTTGCAATCCTTCAGATCGCTTTCTTCCAGAGAAAAGATCTCGCCCTCTTTAACGGTGATGTTTTTGGCAAAACAAATGCGGCCCTTCACATCGACCAGCTTGGCATCATATTGCCCCGCAGGTGTCTCGGTTAGGCGCAGCCTCTCATTGACCGAGACAGTCCCATCCCGGTCATTTTTACATTGATTGAAACCCCATTGATTTGTTCCGGCCTTGGCCAGATAAAATTCGGAAAGGGTCTCCTTGGTCAGGTTCCAGAAACGGGTTTGTGTATTTTGCGCCCAAGCTTGCAGGCTCGAGCCCAGCAATACGCCAACAATAATTGCAGTCCTCAGCATGCCTTCCTCCAGATGATTCAAGAGCGGAATTTGATTGATCCCTGTCTTACAATAGATAATGAGATGACAGAACAATCTTGATAAGTCTGCCCAAGCTTTTGATCCAGCTCTTTTGCATCGCAGCAAGCGGGAAATTATCCCGGACCTTGACATGGAAGCATTAGCGGTCACTATTCCGGCAGGGTGGATGGATGCCAATGAAAGAACAAGAACTATGAGTGCACAGGCAGAAGAACTGACGTCAACGGATCGCCTGCCGCTATTGCGCTGGCTTATTTTTACCGGAATCACCGTTTTTGGCTTTGCCCTCGTTTGGTATTTCGGTTTGTTTCGGTTGATGCTGGTGAGTGACCGCACCCACATCTCCGTCATCATCTTCATTCTTTATGTTGCAACAGCTTTTCACTGTTTTCTGCGCACACAAGTCATTTCCCGCGAAATGGATTCAGCGCGGCGTGTGCTGCTGATTGTAGAACAGGGCGTTAAGCAATTTCGTGTTGTCGGCGATCAGGTCGAGACAGGCACGGGCCAGCGCCTGCCCAAGGGGCATGTGACCAATCATATCCGCAATCTGATTCTCAAATCTGGTCTGCAGGGCGCTCATCGCCTGGATCAAACTTTGCTGTTGCGCGGCCTGGCGGATGTGCTCAGAGGCCCTAATCAGCTTGGCAGTTTTTCCAGTGACAATCTGATGAAGCTTGGCCTTTTGGGCACGATTGTGGGCTTCATTATGATGTTGGCTCCCATTGCGGGTCTGGATGCGGCCGATAAGGCCTCTGTGCGTAATTCGATGGGTCTGATGAGTGATGGCATGGCCGTTGCCATGTACACGACTTTGAGCGGGCTCATCGGTTCAATTCTGATCAAGGCGCAATATTACATGCTGGATGGAGCAACAGCGAAATTGTTTTCGCTAGCCACCGACCTCACAGAAGTATTTGTCGTGTCGGTGCTTGAGCGGGGACAGGATGGATAGTTTCGGTAATTATCCCCGCGAAGAGCCGTTTGATCCCTTTGCAGTTATGCTGTTCAAAGGATTGCAGGTCATTGCCTTTCTGTTTTTCATCGCTTTGTTAGTGATAAACCCAGAAGCCAAATCCGGCAAAGTTGATACCAAGGCCGAATTCATTATCTCGATGGCATGGCCAGATAATCATCCTGATGATCTGGATCTCTATGTGCAGGATCCTGCGGGCAATCTTGTCTGGTTCCATGAGCGGGAAGCCGGCTGGATGTTGCTCGAGCGTGATGATCGTGGCGGGTTGAATAATTCCATCTCAGTCAATGGTGCCAAGATCAAATCGCCAATCCGTGAAGAAACAGTCAGTATTAGAGGCATTATTCCTGGCGAATATGTCGTCAACGTCAATCATTTTGATGCAACAACTGGTGTTGCAGTTCCTGTTTCTGTCAAAGTCGAAAAAATCAATCCCAGTTTGCAGATCCTTTATTATGACACCTTCAATGTGAACCAGAAAGGGCTGGAGGTGACAGCGGTTCGCTTCACCATTGCAGCCGATGGATCGGTTGTCGATGTCAAACCTGTAGGCCCGGGTAAAAGCGCATCGCAGGGGTTTAAATCACTCATTCAGGAAACGCGAACCGTTCGCCGGGGAGCCAAGTAAATGTTGTTGCTCAGAGGTGATCGGCCATGATGACGACCGTGTTGAGCATTTCGGTCGCTTATGTGATGGTGGCGGTTCTGCTGCTTATCATCGGATTGACTTCGCGTATTCACTGGCGCTGGAAAGCTCTGGTGATTATCGGCACAACCTTTTTCTTTGTGAGCGTCTTTTTCCAGACCCGCAATCTTCTGGGCTGGCCAAGCAATACAAAATTGCCCATACCAGCTCAATTGCTTTGGGCGCGTGTGCTTGAGCCTAATCGTATGGCTGCTGAACCCGGTGCTATTTTCATGTGGGTCGAACAGCTCGATGAAAACAATATTCCGGTAGGCATGCCGCGTGCGTATCGCTTACCCTATACAAGGATACTGGCGGATAAGACCCAAAAGGCGCGTGACAATATTATGGATGGCAAGCCGATTTCCTTGCAGGAAGATCCCAATGCGCCGTCAAAGGAAGAGGGGAATCAGACCAAGGATAAAAAGCAGGACGATAAGGACCCCAAGAAAACTGAACAGCAGGGTGATATGCAAGCCAGCATGCGCACCGATGATGGCACATCCAATCTCGATATGGATCAGATGGACATGCTCAAGCAATTGGATCAGATCCAATTTGCGCCCATGCCGCCGCCCTTGCTGCCAACCAAGGAATTACCGCGTTAAGTATGGGGCATTGGGTTAGCTTTTAGCTTGGCTAAGCCGGATCGAAATCGCAGCTATCAAAATCGCAACTTAAGCCGCATCCTCAATTTTGCCGGTCAAAGAGAGGAAAGCATCCTCAATCGTTGTTTGGCCAGTCGAGTTGAGCAATTCAGAGGGTGTTGTATCGCGCAGGATGTGGCCCTTATGCAGAACGATGATGCGATCAGCATTTTCGACTTCTTCGCATAAATGCGTTGACCAGAGCACAGCAATGGGCCGTTCTTTGCGCATGCTATGCAGCAGGCTCATCAGTTCTGCGCGGCTCCCCGGATCAAGTCCAACCGTTGCTTCATCCATCAAGAGCAAGGCAGGATCATGCATCAGCGCCCGGGCCAATTCGACGCGCCGTCGATTGCCACCACTTAATTGCCCGCATTTGCTATTGGCCCTGTCGGCCAGACCCAGCCGGTCGAGTTCACGTTTGATTCGCTCTTTGGCGAGGGAACGCGGCATGCCATGCAATCCAGCATGAAACATCAGATTGGCTGTGACAGAGAGTTCCAGATCAAGAGTGGGTTGCTGAAAGACTATGCCCAAGCTGGCAAGCGCAGGCACAGCATTATGCGTCATGTCATTGCCCATCACCTCGATCCGCCCGGAATCGGGAGTGAACAGGCCGGACAATAATTGAAACAAGGTTGATTTGCCGGCACCATTGGGGCCCAGCAAAGCAACAAACTGACCCTGCTCGCAGCGTAGGGATATGCCATCCAGCGCCCGGATGGGGCCATAGGTCTTGACCAGATTTTCTATCAGCAAGGGGGGTGATTTGCTGGGCGATGATGCACTGGTCGACATGCAATCCTCTTTTTGCGGTGCAATATGGAAGAGCAGCCTTGAACTCTTTCCCAGTTGGAAATCTATGCCTACACTCTAATTTATGCAATGAATGATCGTCCATAGGTGAGGCAAGAGATCAAATGATCAGCATGAAAGCTTTGCGTTTTGCTGGAATGGCGGCAGGTTTGAGCTTGGCCGCTGGGTTAGTATTCTCCAATTCAGTGCTTGCTAAAGACACTGGCTATATCTTTGTCAGCAATGAGAAGACCAACAACATCATTGTTCTTGAATCCAAGACACTCAAACTGGTGAAAGATCTCAAGACCTCGCGTCGTCCGCGCGACATGCACTTTAGTGATGATCACACCAAGCTTTATGTAGCTTGCGGCGATGATGATGTGATCGATATCATCGATGTGGCCAAGCTCGAAGTGATCGGCAAGATTGCGACAGGCTCTAGCCCTGAAGCCTTTATGGTTGATGAGCAAAAACGCCGCATTTATGTCTCGAATGAAGAGGGCTCATCTATGTCGATCATCGATATGGATCAGCAAATCACTTTGGCAGAGGTTCCCACAGGCGCCGAGCCTGAAGGTGTCTGGCTCGCGCCTGATCGCAAGACTGTTTATGTCACCTCGGAAGTGGGCGATCTCATTCATCATATCGATCTTGAAGCAGGCCATGTCATCGAGGATGTGGTTGTCGGCACACGCCCGCGCCGTTTTGCGGCCACACCGGATGGCAATGAATTATGGGTGACAACAGAATTATCGGGTGAAGTCTGGATCATTGATCGCGGCCCCTTCAAGGTTCTTGGAAAGCTGGAATTCTTGCCCCCCGGCATGCGCAAGACAGACGTCACACCCGTTGGCATTACCATGACCAAAGATGGCAAGACGGCCTATGTCACTCTGGGTCATGCGGCACATGTGGCGGTTGTTGATGTGACTACAAAAAAGATTCTAAATTACATTCTGGTCGGCAAAAGATCCTGGGGCATTACTCTGTCAAAGGACGAAAAGACACTTTATGTCGCCAATGGTCTGGGTGATGATGTCACCGTCATTGATGTGGCCAGCCGCAAGGCAGTGACGTCAGTCCCAGTGGGTCGCATTCCTTATGGTGTGGTGATCGATGAATAAGCTGATAAGTGCAATCAGTTTAATTCTCTCTCTGAGTCTGATGAGCTTGGAGGCGCGGGCGCAATTGCAGCCGGTTACTCCGCCCGCAGCGACAAGCCCTGACAAGAAGATTGCGATAGGTTTTCTCGAGCTCAGGAACGATGCCCGCTATGAACCTGTGCGGGCCTATGAGCGTTTGATTCTCAAAAAACCCGATCATCCTTTTGCAGGAGCTCAAGTTGGGATTGAAGACGCCAAATCCCAGCAACGTGCGATCGGCGCTGAAGTGACACTTGAGCGCATGACGGCCGCAAAGGCGGAAGAGGCGCCAGCATTGCTCAAAGCCGCCATTGAGCGCGGAATGAATTATATTCTGCTCGATGTGCCGCCAGAGCTCTACAAGTCCATTGCTGAGACTGCCAAAGGGCGTGACATCATTTTGTTCAATGTCAGCGCTCCTGAAGATACATTGCGCCGCGATGTGTGTGCGCGCGAACTTATTCATGTCTTTCCCAGTCAGGCGCAATTGTCAGATGCGCTCGTGCAATTTCTTGTTTCCAAGAAATGGCGCGATTATCTGGTCTTTCAGGGACCAGATCCCTACGATGATCTGATCACCAAAGCTTTCACCAAATCAGCACAGAAATTTGGTGCCCGCATCGTTGCCAATCAGCGCTTTGAGCCAGGCACAGACCCCCGACAGCGTGAAAAAAACAATCCTGCTCTTTTGTCTGCGATCAATAAGGATTGGGACGTCACATTCATCGCTGATAAAGCCTTTGAGTTTTCGCGTCAGGTGCCATTCCAAACGGTCAAACCAAGGCCGGTCGTTGGAGCCATCGGACTTGAAACTGTAGCTTGGAATTGGACCTGGGAACATAATGGCGCGGCGCAGGTCAATTCGCGCTTTTCGCGCTATGCGCCCAATCGTAAAATGGAAGGCGCAGATTGGGCTTCATGGATGGCAGTTAAAATGATCGCCACATCCGCCCTTCGCTCACGTTCGACCGAGTTTAAGCCCATTCGCGATTTTATGATGGGCCCAGGCACATTTGATGCGGATAAGGGCTTGGCGGTAAGTGTGCGTGCCTGGGATCATCAAGTCCGTCAGGCCATTCTCCTTGCTGGAGATTATTACGTTGTGGCAAGCGCTCCACTGGAGGGCTTTTTGCATCGTACCAACGAATTGGACTCGCTCGGTGACGACGAGACCGATACGCCCTGCCATTTGAATCGATAGTCCGATGCAATTGATCCATGTCGCCAGAGCCATGCATGCTGTCTCAAGCCGCGAGGTAGGCAAATTCGTGCGCCAACGCGGGCGTCTCTTGTCTGGTCTTGTGCGCCCGCTCTTCTGGCTTGTGGTCTTTGCTGCTGGCTTTCAGAATGTATTCGGCGTTTCGATCATCCCACCGTATAAAACTTATATTACTTATCAGGTCTATATTGTTCCCGGTCTGATCGGTATTGTTTTGCTCTTTCACGGCATGCTGTCATCTTTGGCCATGGTCTATGATCGTGAAATGGGGATCATGCGGCTCTTGCTCACAGCACCATTGCCGCGCTGGGTTTTGCTGGTGTGCAAATTGGTTGGCGGCGCGACCTTGGGCGTGTTGCAATGTTACGCTTTCCTGATCACCTGCATCTTCTTTGATGTCACTTTTGATGCCATGGGCTGGGTGACAGTTTTCCCCGCCATCGTGCTCGCCGGCCTCATGCTCAGTTCTATGGGATTGGCTTTGTCAGTCTATATCCGGCAATTGGAAAATTTTGCCGGGGCAATGAACTTTGTTATCTTCCCCATGTTCTTTCTCTCTTCCGCGCTTTATCCGCTGTGGAAATTGCAAGAGGGTGGCTCACAGGCGATTTTTATGATCGCGAGCATCAATCCCTTCACTTATGCTGTGGAGCTGGTGCGCTATGCGCTCTATGGCATGTTTAATCTTGAAGCCTGCCTTGTGGTGCTCGTCGCAACAATCATCTTCTTTTTGGCGGCCGCTTATGGCTATGATCCGCAACACGGCATTATCAGAAAAACACGGGCAGGGGGCTGAAACGCGCCTCTCAGACCGCCCTCTTGTATGAAGCGTAAAAAAGGCACAGAAGACAACAATTTGCAAAAGCCAAGTTTGGGGAGCATGGGCGGTGATAATAGCGAGGGAATTCTCGAGAGAATGGCCGTTAAGCTGGCGCACAAGGGGCTATGATTTCCGCTTATGGCTGCTGCGTCTGATCGCTGTGGCTCTTGTTTGCGCTCCAATTCCAGGCTTTGCCGCTGGCCTCAAAGAGCGCGTGACCCCCGCCATTTTGGCTGAAATCTATCCCGGCGCGGAGCGCATGGGCGATGAAGGCGGCACACCGCCTGCCGCTCCCGTCTATGTTGGTACCAATATCGTCGGCTTTGTCTTTTCCACGCTCGATATTGTGGCCTCTCCTGGCTATTCCAGCGTCCCCTTTGATGTGCTCGCTGGCGTGGATGTGACGGGCAAACTTACGGGAGCCAAAGTCGTCTATCATCGTGAACCCCATATTATGGATGACACGCGCCGCGCTGACTTGCTCGATACATTTTTGCAGCGTCATAATGGCATGGTGCTGCAGGGTGTGAATTCACGCGTCCTGCCACCTGATTTTGTTGTCGGGGCAACAGTCACTGCGCGTGCTATGCGCGGCGCCGTTCAGGACTCGGCCCGCCTTGTATTACGCTCGCGCGTCGCCCGTCCGCAGGTGAGCCAACCCACTTTGGATCTTGAAGGCTTTCAGCTTACCAGCTGGGAGCAATTGCTGGCGCAAGGCGCCATCGTCACGCGTCGTGTCACCTCTAAAGAGATGAAAGATCTGCTGACCAAGGCCGATGCTGCGCAAGGCAAGCTCGATGAGGATCTGGGCAAACCAGACGATGTCTATATCGAATTTATGGCGGGCCTGTTCACGCCCGCCGGAATTGGGCGCAATCTGCTCGGCAGCCGTCCCTATGATGATTATATACAGCGCATGCCACGCGGTGCGCAGGTTATCGCCATTGCCTCCAATGGCCCCTATGACTTTATGGGTACGGCCCATAATCGCCAGGCCAATGGCTATAAATTTGATCGCATCCGCGTTGTGCAGGGTGAGAAGACCTATGAATTCACCAATAGCGTCTTTCAGCGTCTGGGCACAGGCGGCTCGCAATTAGGTCTGCGCGCCCAGCAATATGCAGCGCTCTTTGCTTTGCCTATGGATGGCTCATTTGATCCGTTAAAGCCCTGGCGTCTTGAAGTGCTGGTCCATTCGGATGTCGCAGGCACACGCAAAACAGTCAGTGTGCCTCTCGAATATAAATTGCCAGCGGCGTATATCCTCATGCCGGAAACGGAGCCCGTTCCCGCTTGGGTTGAGGCCTGGACTGATGCCAAGCTCAATATCATCATATTGTCTTGCGCTCTGGTGCTGCTGACTTTGATGCTCGCCTTCCAAGGCCCTTTGACGCGCATGACCAAAGCCTATCGTTGGATCAGGCATGGCTTTTTGCTCTTCACTTTGATTTGGATTGGCTGGATTGCCGAAGCACAATTATCCATCATCAACGTAATTAATTATATCACCGCCCCTTTGCATCACTTTAACTGGGGCTTTTATCTCGCCGAGCCTTTGATTGTGATCATGGCGGGCTATACTGTCCTTTCGCTTTTACTACTGGGGCGCGGCGTCTTTTGTGGGTGGCTGTGTCCTTTTGGGGCTTTGCAGGAATTGCTGGGTCAATTCTCGCGCTGGCTGGGCCTGCCGCAATGGAATCCCAATGAGCGCCTGCAAAGGCAATTATGGTTCGGCAAATATATTGCTGCCTTTATAGTATTGGGGACAGCTTTCATCTCAATCGATCATGCTGTGACGGCGGCAGAGGTCGAGCCCTTCAAGACGGCGATCACATCGCATTTTAACCGCACCTGGCCCTATCTTGTTTATGCCGGC
>OMIJ01000074.1 GCA_900299065.1 Hyphomicrobiales bacterium | reverse complement strand
TTCCAAGTCTCCGCCAACTGGAAGACCACTGGCAATACGCGTAACGCGAAGTCCAAGTGGCTTTAGCAGCCGAGCCAAGTACATGGCGGTCGAGGCGATTTTGCACCAGTTCGAGCGCAGCGCCGGTCAATTGTTCATCGGCCAGAATGCGGATCATCGGCCGCAGCACATGTTCGCCAGAAGTGATTTTGGCAATGGGTTCGCCTAGCCAACGGATCAGACCATCATGTGCGAGCACAAAAGCGCTATCAACCGCTTGATGAATACGATTGGCGCGCGCCTCAATCTCAATCACCAGGGCCTTTTGCGCCACCGCATTTAAAGTGCGCGCCGCTTCGCCTGCGGCCGCCGGATCCGGCGTGAAGCGGAACCCTTGTAATTGACCTACATGCTGGCCTTCGACCAATACATCACCGGTGGAGGTGATTTCCGCTTCTAACATTGCATTTTCTCTCAATCGTCGCATGAGCAGACTGGTGCGCCGATCGACGAATCGAAGGGCGAGCCGCTCATGCAGCGCGTCGGACAGACTGTCCTCTACCTGACGCGTCGCGCCCTGCCAATGCTCTGGATCACGCAACCAGTCGGGTCGGTTCGCTATATAGTTGTAGGTGCGCACTTGGGCGATGCGGGCCGAGAGGGCGTCAATGTCGCCATCGGTGCGGTCAACAGCGTCCAAATGGCGGGCAAACCAATCATCTGGGATCAAGCCTGCCCGCACCACAAAGCGATAGAGCGTGAGCGCCAGATCAGCATGGGCTGATGGAGAAACCTTACGATAATCAGGTATTTGACAGACCTCCCAGAGGCGCTGGATGTCGCCGCGATTGGTCGCGGTTTTACGCACTTCAGGATCGTGGGAGGCTATATCCAGCACCAGAATATCTGTGGCAAGGGGGGCTCTGGTCAGGCCGGGTTCGTCGGGCAATTTGTCCAAACTGGCCTGTAAACGGTCTATGGAACTGAAATCCAGGTCAGTGTTGCGCCATTGCAGCAGTGTCACAGGATCGAAGCGATGCGCTTCCAGAGCCTCGACAAGTTCGGGCTCAAAGGGGGCGCAGCGGCCTGAGGAGCCAAAACTGCCATCTTTGATGTGGCGTCCGGCGCGCCCGGCAATTTGGGCAAATTCGGCTGGTTGCAAGCGTCGATGGTGCCAGCCATCAAATTTGCGATCCGAAGCAAAAGCGACATGATCGACATCAAGATTGAGCCCCATGCCAATGGCATCAGTGGCAATAATGTAATCAACATCACCATTTTGATAAAGATCGACTTGCGCATTGCGCGTGCGCGGGCTCAAGGCACCCATCACGACGGCCGCGCCACCACGTTGGCGACGAATGAATTCTGCGATCGCATAGACCTCTTCAGCTGAAAAGGCGACAATCGCTGTGCGGCGCGGCAGACGTGAAAGTTTGCGCTCTCCTGCAAAGCTCAAATGCGAAAGACGCGGTCTTGTGATGATGTTGACGCCAGGCAGAAGTTGGGTGATCAGACCTTGCATTGTGTCGGCGCCAATCAAAAGCGTTTCTTCACGCCCGCGCCGATTGAGCAAGCGATCAGTGAAGACGTGGCCGCGATCAAGATTGGCCGCGAGTTGAATTTCATCAATGGCGACAAAATCGACAGACAGATCACGCGGCATGGCCTCTACTGTCGAGACCCAATAGCGAGGATGTTTAGGTTTGATTTTTTCTTCGCCTGTGATCAGCGCCACCGCCTCGGGGCCGGTGCGAGCAACGATGCGATTATAGACCTCGCGCGCCAGGAGCCGCAGGGGCAGGCCGATCATGCCGGAGCCATGGGCAAGCATGCGTTCAATAGCCATATGGGTCTTGCCCGTATTGGTCGGCCCCAGAACGGCTACAACGCCTTTTGACCGCTCTGCTTTGGCAAGCGGAGCGGTTTTGGAGACAGGAATGGCTGGGCTTGCCGCGGGCTTAGACATATCGCGCGCTTCTCAAGGAGGCGTCATCGACCTGTCGCAAAAAAATACGCATTTGGCCTGTCATTTGTGAATCTCGAACGAGTCAGGAACGAATCGCGCCCGAATCGCTGACTCTGTAGGAGTCTGTTTTTGTTCACCGCAATATGTCGGTTGTGTCTTAGTCGTGACCGCAAGATTTTGTGTTTGGCTATGCTCTCCTGCAAAAATTGCTCGTCCCGGGAGCTGATATCGAAAGGACTCCAAAAGGGTCGGGAGTCAATCACTCAATCGCAAGGCAGATCCAAAAAATTCTAACTCCGGCATTTACCTCTAGCACGGAGCTGGAACACACAGAGTACGAATCGGTGATCAGGCGAGTTTAGCTCCATTTTCGGCTAAATATGGGGGCGCGAGCCGAGCTCAGCTACAATATGCATAAATTTTGGAAGCTCGCTTAAAAGCAAGTTTGCAGCGCCTGTTTACCTGCACAAAACTTGTGACCTGAAATGATGCAGTCAGGATTAGCGCTTGGCGGTCGTGGATTTGGGCTGCGTGCCAAAACTCATCTCCTTGGCCTCGATCACAGTCGTGCCGACCAGAGTGGCAACAGAGATTTTATAGGGGACAAGGACGCGCGCAGTGCTGAGTGGCGCAAGCCAGACCTCCATATCTTTGTTCTCGGCCATGAATTCAGTCACGCGCCGATTGGGTCTGTGGCCCGAAATAGGCACATAGCGTGCAGCACAGACAATCACAGGACCAGTATAGCCAACAGCCTTGACCTGTTTGGTTCCGCTATAGTTCAGCACAACGTCAAAACGGGTGAAACCATCATAGACGGGTATGGTGCGATTGCAGGAGGAGGGGCTCATGGGCGTCTCGGTCTCGCCAATGGGCATGATCAAGGCGCTGAGCGGATCAACTATGCCTTTTCGCTGCGTATCGGTTACCGGGATGCGATCCGGCGGCTCTTCGATGGGTGGGGATATATCAACAGCCCTAACCGTTCCGGCATTCAGCGCCATACGAATGGTGCGGGTCATCACCGAACTTGAAGAGGTGGTGGCATAGGTCGCCGGGGCGGGTTTGCGGCCTTCCAGACTGCCGGTGGAGACGGCCGCGCCTTTGGAATTTGAGACGACAGAGGCAATGCCGGTGAGGCGGGCATTGGCCTCGATCTTGTAATTCTCAGGGTCAATCGAGCCATTCAGACCCGCACTGCCCAAAGGCAGGCCAATAAGATGGACGCTATATTTCACCTGAAACGGCTCGGCATGGGCCATTGAGGCCCCCAGAAGACCCATTAGGGCGGGGGCGAGATGCATAAGCTGCCTTACAGAGACCATCGACATATCAGGCCGCCAAGTTACGAGGAATCAGGTCCGTATAACACAAATTTGACCATAATCCGACGCTTTGATGACGAAGGGTGTGACGCAATGCGGGTTCGGCGCTAGCCAAGGGGGGAAATTCAGTGTAATAGCCCGCCCTAGCATTTAAAACCGAGCCCAGAGCGTGACCCTTGGGACGGTTCTCCGGAGATTGACCATGGCTGTTCCCAGACGAAAAACCTCACCTTCCCGCCGCAATATGCGTCGCTCTGCCGATGCTCTGAAGGCCCCGACCTATGTCGAGGACAAGGATTCTGGCGAATTGCGCCGCCCGCATCATGTTGATCTGAAGACTGGCATGTATGGTGGTCGTCAGGTGCTCAAGATCAAGTCCAAAGAAGATTGATCAGCGAACGATTGAGCCTTTGCTTGATCGCGATAATGAGATGAACAGGGTCGGCTTGCCGGCCCTTTTTGTTTGCGCGAATTTTTTGAGTTCAAGCCGAAGCCTGATCAGATCTGATCGCGGGCCACATCAGGCACCAGAACATTGCGCAAGGGAATCTGCTGGCGGAATTTCAAATCGAGATCAGCGTAATATTTTTGAATGAGAGCGACAAATTCCACACCGGTGACGAGTTTGAGATTGCCTTTCTGTTTGGCAAAATCGCGGGCTGCCGAAGAATAGCCGCCAGTGGTGATATAAATGCCCACATCGCGCGCCTGCACCATGGCATAAAAGGCCTTCACCTGATCGGCACTGACATTGGCGTCTTGTGATTTGACCTGAATTTTAAGTATGGGCGGTTCAATGCCTAATTCATCGCGATGCGCGATCACATCAATACCATCATCACGCGTTGAGCGGGTGGCTTGTGCGCGATAACCCATAGCGCGAAACAGGCTGGCGACGAAGGGCTCAAGCGAATAGCCTTTCAATTCTGCCGTCAGTTTTTTGGAAATGAAATCCTGCGTGATTTCGATCATGTCACGAACGACAATTTCGGTATCCTCACCTTGTGTTTGTGTGACATTGGGTGAGGGCTTGCCAGATTTGGCTGCGACAAAATTTTGTAAGATCTCTTCAGCAAAAGCGCTGACCTCAAACAGACGCAAGGCCGAGCCCAATTCATATAAAGCGCCGGGGGAGAATTTATCGCGGCTTAAGCGCCCCAACCAGCGCACATTGCGCCGATGCGCATAATTGCCCGCATCTATGGATTGAAACATATAGGTCCCGGCGATCTCGCCGAGCCTAAGTGTGCGATCCATCTTGCG
>OMIJ01000073.1 GCA_900299065.1 Hyphomicrobiales bacterium | reverse complement strand
TGTGAGGAAGAGATTTTTGGCTAATTGCTGGGTGAGCGTTGAGCCACCCTGCACGCCGCCGCGGCCAGTCAGATTGCGGGCGGCGGCTCTGGCAATGCCAATGGGATCAATTCCTGCATGGTTATAAAAGCGCCTGTCCTCGATGGCGACAAAGGCTTTGGGCAAATAGCTGGGCATTTCGCGCAATTGAACCGCCGGGCCGCCCGTATCGCCGCGATTGGCCAAGAGCGTGCCCTCAATTCCCATAATGGCAATATTGGGCGGACGCTTCGGAATCGCCAATTGGTCAATCGGCGGCAATTGCCCGGCATGATAGACGATGAGGCCTGTCAGGCCGATGACGCCCCATATGCCCAGGACAAAGGTCCAATAGAGCAAATGGCCTAAAAGGGAGCGCCCGCCCCGTCCTCTTGGGTCACGGTTTTTGGGTGATTTGCGATTGCGGCGCGAAGTGGTTTGCTGGCTGGCAGGGCTTGATTGGCCGACTTCAGCGTCCTGACTTCTCAGGTCTGGCTCATTGCGCCTTTGGTTGTGGCCTAGATTGGCACCGATCCGGTCATTGGCATCCACACGCAGATCAGCGCTCCGGGGGGCGGGGCTGCCCAGATTGGGTTCGCGTCTGCTGCCAATGCGATCCTTAGCCAAGCCAGTCTTTCGTATCTGTTCGAATAATCCATCCGTTTGCGCTCTTGGCCTCTTGAGTGGGGCAAGATCGAGGAATGGCACCGTGTTTTAGGGCCGCCAATGTTAAGCCTGTAGGTTAATTGGGGCTGATTAAGGGCTGGTTAAGTCTTGGCTGTGGCGTGGGGCGGCAGGAGCGCTAAAGCAGGGTGTAAAAACTGGGGGAAATCCCCCAGTTTGCGCGACCAAACTCACCTCAGGCTTGCGCTTGTGGCTTCCTCACGCCAGACTCATCCTCCCTTCAGGTCCAAGCCCTCTGGCTGGGCCGATTTGGTCAGTTTCTGGCGGATAGATCGATGAAAGTTACTCTCGAACGGGCAGCGCTCCTCAAATCTTTGGGCCATGTCCATCGCGTGGTTGAGCGGCGCAATACAATTCCGATTTTGTCGAATGTGCTATTGCGGGCAGAAAAGGGCTCATTGCTTCTGCGGGCAACCGATCTTGATCTTGATATCACTGAAACAGTGCCAGCTGATGTGGGCCAGAGCGGCGCTACGACGCTGCCTGCCCATGTGCTTTATGACATTGTGCGCAAGCTTCCCGATGGGGCGCAGGTGTCGCTTGAGGCCTCTGGCGATAGCGGCCAATTATTGCTGCGCTCGGGCCGCTCGCGCTTTACGCTGCAATCGCTTCCCGAAAGTGATTTCCCCGATCTGAATGCCGCTGATCTGACGCATCGCTTCATGCTGCCTGCGGGCGATCTCAAGCGAATGATCGATAAAACCCAATTTGCCATCTCCACCGAGGAGACGCGCTATTATCTCAACGGCATTTTCATGCACACCACAGATGTGGGCGGGCATATTATGCTGCGCGCAGTGGCAACGGATGGGCATCGTCTGGCGCGCATTGAAGTACCTGCGCCTGTTGGCTCTGGCGGCATGCCCGGCGTGATTATTCCGCGCAAGGCTGTTGCTGAGGTGCAGAAGCTTGTTGAAGACATTAACGCTGAAATCATCATCGAGATTTCAACCACCAAAGCGCGCTTTACCTTTGGTGATGTGGTGCTGACCTCCAAGCTGATTGATGGCACATTCCCTGATTATGCCCGCGTTATTCCAGCCGCTAATGATAAGCGGCTGATTGTTGAGCGCTCGCAGTTTGCTGAGGCGGTTGATCGTGTCTCGACCATTTCATCCGAGCGCGGTCGTGCAGTTAAATTGTCTTTGAACGACGGGCGCCTCATGCTCACCGTGACCAATCCTGATTCAGGTTCGGCCACTGAAGAGCTTGAGGTCGATTATGATTCCGGCGAGCTCGAGATTGGGTTTAATGCCCGTTATCTGCTCGATATCACCGCACAATTGGACAGTGACACGGCCTTGTTCAAATTGGCGGATGCTGGCTCGCCCACGGTCATTCAGGATCGTGATGGCGCAGCGGCCCTTTATGTGTTGATGCCGATGCGGGTTTAGTCCGCGCGCTTTCGTCACTTAAGAGGATGCTTTCCTGATAAGCCAGAGTCTTTGACTCTGGCTTATTTATTTAGGCTTACGGCCCGCGGCAGATGATGTTGAGCAGCGCCTGGCGCTTTTCGCTGACGACGGCCTTCATTGCTCGTTCAATAGCTTTGGGCACTGCGGCGGGATCTTCAACGCGCTCGCCATAGCCATCGACCGTTTCGACAGCTTTTTCAAAACCAATCGAGACATCAAAATAAGTCAGAGGTTCGCGATTGCTCTTAGCCGCATAGCCCGAGGGATAGACTTCGCGCGTATTGCGCTTCACCGCGCCCCACATTTGATTGTTGAACACCACGGTCAGCATGGGCAGATTTTCAGCACGCGACACATAATGCGCTGGCAAGGGATTGCCAAACATATAAGCGCCATCGCCCACAGTGCAGATCACCAATTCATCGCCCACTGCTGCTTTAATCCCCAAGGATGTACCAAGGCCCCAGCCAAGGCCGCCAGCTGCTGCGGTGGAGAACATGGTGCCGGGCTGGGTGAAATTCATATGCTCAAGCGTGATCGGCGATTCCTTGACCAAAATGCCGCTCTTGCCGCGCACATTCTCTAGACAATGCGTAATCCATACCGGGCTGATGGGCGTGCCTTGTTGAGATTTAAGGAGCGCAGCGGCATATTTTTCGTGCAAGGCGGCGCGTTGCTCGGCCACGCGCTTGCGCCGATCAGCAATGCGATCGCGTGCAGCGCCTTGGCGTGAGAGCAAAGCCTCGGTCAGTAGGGGCAGACTCGCTCCCAATATTCCGGTGATAGCGAGATCGCTGGTGAAACCGCGAATGGGATAAGCGGAGAATAAAGGATCTGTACCTAGATGAATGATTTTGCAATCAGGATGCGGGGCTTTCTTGGAGGGAATCCAAGGCACATCGCAATCAATCACGAGAATGAGATCAGCGCCTGCCAGATGTTGATCGGGTTCATAGCCCATATGCATGGGATGTTCGCTTGAGAGGCAGACATAGCGCGGTTTGCGTTGGACAACTGGAATGGCAAAGCAATCCGCCAGAGCGCCGAGTTTGGCCATATCATCTTCATCGCGGCCTGTGCTTGAGGTGATGATCAGCGGGTTTTGTGCCTTGGCGATCATATCAGCAGCTTGATCAATCGCGTGAGGATCGGGGAAAGGCGCGCTGGGGGTGGAGCGTCGCGAAGGTGAGGTATAGTTGAAATTCTGCAGCGGAGCTGCCAGCACTTCACGCGGCAGAGTGAGATAGATCGGCCCCTTGGGTTCAGACATGGCAATATTGATGGCGCGATCAATGCTGGTTTCCAGCACATGCGCATTGGGCAATTCATAATCCCATTTGGTGAATTCGCGCAGCATAGCGGCTTGATCGCGCATTTCTTGTGGCCAGTGTATTTCGCCGCTGCGTTGGCCAAGTTCGCCGCCTGTTTCGGCATAGGGTGTGCGACCAGCGCTGAACAGCACGGGAATATTGCCGCGCCAAGCATTCATCAAGCCGCAAATGGCATTGGCAGTGCCCACATTGACATGCACCATGACGAGCTGTGGCTTGCCCGATTTGAGATAATAGCCAATCGCCATAGCCACGGCGACATTCTCATGGGGCACAGTGACGGGCTTGGGGAAGGGCTTGCCAGTAGTTTCAGCTTTGGAGAAGGCCTCAATCAGGGGCGCAAAATCTGTACCGGCATTGGCGAAGAGATAATCAACACCACGGTCTGCCAAAAGGGCCAGATAGGCATCGGAAACTGTGCCGGTTTCAATGGTCTTGGTGGTCACGTTGAACTCCCTTGCGCGCTTGCCCGTTTGAGTCTTGCCTCTCATTTATCTATGCTGATATGGACCTAAGATCAAAAGCTGGCAACACCTAAACTCGGCAAACACGGAACGGGGAAACATTCGATGCGCAAACTCGAACTCACCATTGCCACGAGTGATTATGACCATTTGCGCGATTTTCGTATTGGCGAGGTGCGAGCCGAAGGGATTGATCCGATCTGGCTGTCGATGGATTTTCACGAAATCTTTGCCCGTTTTGCGGCGCGCCGTGATTGGGATGTGAGTGAAATGTCTTTTGCCAAATTTACTGCTCTGGCCAGCCAGCCTAATGCAGAGATCATTGGTCTGCCGGTTTTTCCTTCTCGCATGTTTCGATTTTCATCTTTCTATGTGAATCGGCATAAGGGGATTCAATCGGCAGCTGATCTGCGGGGCAAGCGCGTGGGTGTGCCTGAATGGGCGCAGACGGCGGCGGTCTATACGCGCGGCTGGTTGCAGCATGTGGCAGGTGTTCCGCTCACCGAGATTGAATGGGTGCAAGCGGGCACAGATGAGGCCGGGCGGATGGAGAAAGTTGATCTCAACCTGCCAAAGGGGTTGAAGCTGACGCGGGTCAGTGATCGCACATTAGGCGAGATGGTCGCTTCGGGGGAGCTTGATTGCGTGATGATTGCGCGTGAACCCAAAGTGTTTCGCCAAAAACATCCCGATGTTGTGCGTCTGTTTCCCGATTATCGCCGCCGCGAGGAAGATTATTTTGACTCCACCGGAGTCTATCCGATCATGCATGTGATTGCGATGCGTAAATCCATTGTGGATCAATATCCATGGGCGGCACGCAATCTTTATCTGGCCTTTGCAGAGGCAAAAGAGCGATCAATGGATCGCATCATGGATAATGCGGTTTCGCGTTATCCTATTCCTTGGCTGGGCGATTATATTCGCGGCTTGCAGGAGCGCTTTGGCAAGGATTTACATCCCTATGGGCTTGAGGCCAATCTGCCGACGCTGAAACTTTTTACGCAATATGCCTATGAGCAGGGCATAGCCGGGCGATTGATAGCGCCTGAGGAATTGTTTGCTTCGGGGCTCGATATTTCCGTCAAAGTCTGATCGCTCGTCTCGCAAGCAGCGCCCGAGCAGCATGGTTCAATATTGGTGCGACAATGTTCGCATTGGCCATGGCCATGCACCCAGACGAGCTGTGTTGGTCTCTGGCACCATTGGCAGATGATGGACGTTTGGCTCATTTGGCGGGCTTTTTCTCGGGGGTTTCTGATTTGCCTGGATCGACATAATCCTTGCTTTGCATCGCCGCTTTGGCTTTCTCGATGATCGCCGCAGGTGTGTGAACGAGGTCTTCGACCACTTTTTGAATCGCAGGGCCATTAACGGGGATTACATCAAGTCCCGCTGTCTGTGCCTCAGCCAGAAAGCCCTTGTCGGTGACGACGGCATCGAGCGCCTTGCGCAGCAAAGCTATACGATCAGCCGGCAAGCCGGGCGGTGTGAGAAAGGGGCGACCGATCACCACATCAGCGGAAAATAATTTCATGATCTCGCGATCTGAGTCATTGCGTGCAAAGTCTGAAATCAGCGGTACGGATTTAAACTCAGGATCGCGCTCGAGGCCGACCTGCGCAATCAGGCGGATTTTGCCAGAGCGCAGCCATTCGCCATTTTCAACTTTGAGGCTGTTGAAATTATTGCCCGCGCGCCCTTCCACTTCGCCGCGCTCCATCGCCAGATTGACTTCAGCGCTGGTCTGATAGCCTGCGATGATTTTGAATTTCGTTCCCAGAATATTGTTCATCACTGTGGGATAGAGCGCGGTGTAAGAGCCAACGCCGGTTGCGCCCATAAGGACGGAGCGCTTCATTACATCTTCAACGCTTTGAACGCCCGTTGCACTCCAGACATAGACTGTCGAATTGTTAGAGGAGGTCGAACCCAGCCAGTGGAATTTTGCGGCGTCAAATTGCATGCCCTTGCCATCGAGCACTTGAGCCAGAACGAAAGCGGGGATCAGTGTGCCAATGGTCGTGCCATCTTTTGGGGCCTGGTTGAACAGGTAATTGGCCGCCCGCACATGGCCAGCGCCGGGCATGTTACGGATGATCACATTGGGCTTGCCGGGAATGTGGGCAGGCAGATAACGCGCAACGAGGCGGGCATTATTATCAAGGCCGCCGCCAGCTCCCGTGCTGACGATCATTTCAATCGTCTTATCTTTGTAGAAATCCTGCGCCATTGCGGGATCTGGCAGGCCCATGCTGGCGGACAGGCTCATGGCAAGACCCAGCATCAGGGGTGCAGTCAATAAAGCTTTCACGGTTTCACTCCCCTGAGGTCTATTGCCCCGATTCGGATTGTTGAGTGCAGCATGGAATTGTTTGATCCATCTTACAAGATTGTTCATTCACGTTGCAATCATCGAGCAGAGCTGTAGAGTTGGCCAAAATTACTCCGGGAGATGGTTAGACGTGTTTGCGCAAATCAATCATATGGCCATGGTCAGCGCTCAATGGCCGATTATCGGACGCTTTTATGAGGCGACCTTCGGGCTCAAGACATCGGGGAAGGTGAGCCGTCCCGCCAATGGTATGACGGTGGGGGATGGTATTGTCGGGCTCAACATCAATCCTCTGCGTGATGGCTATGTGGGCGGCCTCGATCATTTTGGCATGAGGGTTGATCGCGTTGATGTTGTGCTTGAGCGCATGCAGAAGAATTTTCCACAAGCCGGCATGGTCAAGCGTCCCTCGACACGGCCCTTTGCGGCCTATTCAGCGCATGATCCTGATGGCAATGTGTTTGATCTTGCCGAGAAGTCGAGCAAGCTGAATGAAATCTATGCCGATCAAGCTGAGAAATCCTGGACGCAGGATCGCTATTTGAACAAATTTGCGATCCGCACGCCCAATGCCGAGCGCGTGGCAGAATTCTATCACAAAGTGTTTGAGCTGGAGCTTGTTAAAAATCCTTCTGGCAAGCCGGGATTCTATCTTAGCGATGGGCATGTGACTTTGCTGATCCTGCCCTGGTCAATTGATTTGTTTGCGGGCATGGCGATCAAGCGCCCTGGGCCAGATCATATTGGTTTCAAGGTTGAGAATATGGACGCCTTCAAACAGCATTTGCGCGATGTGGCGGGCGCTAATTATTATCTCTCGGCCATGCCTTTGGGCGGGGCCAAAGAAGCGGATGTGCGCAAGAATTTTCTGGCACAGACGTGTGCAGGCAAATTGCAAATCGCAGATCCGGGTGCTGTTTGGATCGACATCACAGATGAATGATTTGTCATTTAAGCTTTGAGTTAAGCGGAGCGCGAAGATTATGACTGCCGATTATAGTGCGATCAAAGAAAATTTTGTGAATGTGGATGGCTTGCGCCTGCGCTATCTTGAAATGGGGCAGGGGCCTGCTCTTTTGTTTTTGCATGGTGGCTCGCTAGGCTCATCTGCCGATGTGTTTCGGCGTAATCTCAAGACTTTTGCCGCACACGGCTTTCGCGCCATTGCGTTTGATCAGCCGGGTTTTGGTGGATCTGATGTGCCGCATGATTTATCTGGCGCTTATCGCCGGCGCAGTATTCCGGGCTTTATGGATGCGCTGGGATTGGAGCATGCAGCGCTGATCGCGCATTCCCAATCTGGTTCTCCGGCAGTGCAATTGGCATTGCAGACACCTGCGCGCTACAGCCATGTGGTCGTGCTTGGCACAGGCAGTCTTTTACCGCCCCTGGTTGCGGCTAAAGAAGGTATTGAGGCTGTCGCGCAACAAAGATTAGAGCGGCGCATGGCGCAGGCTGAACCAACGCTCGCTGACACACGCAAATTGCTAGAGGCCAATCTCTATCATCACGACTTAATCACGCCTGAGGAATTGGATCTGCGTCATAGTCAAAGTATTGGCAAAAATTTTGCCGCCTTTGTCGCGCGTGGGCAAATGGCTGAGGCGCCCAAGAAGGAAGGCGTACCGCTCTGGCAACGCCTGATTGAAGTGCAAGTGCCGCTCATGCTCATCTTTGGCAAAAATGATCGGGCCAATGCGTTTGAGCGCGCCACGCATTTGCATGAGGTCGTCCCGCAACTCAATCTACATATTGTAGATGATTGCAAGCATATGGTGCCCTGGGATGCGGCTGAGGCGATTGAGCGCCTATGTGTACCATTCTTAAAAGCTAGCCATTGAGTGCGGCTTTTTTAAAGCCTTCGCCAATATAGAGATTGAGATAAAAGGCTGGGCGTCCGGCATGATCCACGCTCAATGTTTTCCAGAGAGTCAGGCTGGTGAATGAAGCGCCAAAACGCTCATTCACATTCTCGGCACGCGATTGTGGAATGATCAGTATAGCTTTTTGTCCAACAAAATCTTTGAGCGGTGCTTGCACGCTATAGGCCCTTGCATCTTCACATAAGCAAGTCACGCGCCATTCATTGCGCAAGGCATAATCTATGCGCCCCGCTTCATGCCAGCGCTCGCCTGCAATAAAACTCGTTGAGCGATCAGGCGCATCAGCGCTCTTCAAAGCGTTGCGCAGATTGGACCATTCCAGAGTCTCTATCAAAGGATCATCAGATTGATCTGGCTTGCTCCATGGCAGGCCGGGCCATGGCAGAAGGGCCAGTGCTATCACCGCACTGAGCAATATGGGTGTTAAGGCAAGGGTGAAACGCAGCCAGATTTGTGTTGCGCGATGGGCTTGTTCCATGCGTCTGGCAAGGGCTTGGCCGAGTAATGGCAGCAACAGAAGATAGCCGGGCATGGACCAGTGAAACAGGCCGGGTGTACCATTGATCAGGGGTAGAATGTTAAAGGCGAGGATTGGTCCGCTCGCGAGGCAGAGCAGAAACCAGCTGCGAGAATCTTCTGTTCCCTTACGCAGCGCTTTTAGCGTGCTCGCCATTAACGGGGCCCATATCCATGGTGTGAGAAACAGTGCCTGTCCGCCCATGGCTACAAGCATCATCCAGGGACGAAAGCGCGAGGAGAGTGCGCGTCCACCCTGAAACTGGAACGAGACCCAATCATGCTGGGCATTCCAGATCAGCACTGGCAAGAATATGAGCAAGGCGAGGCAGGCCCCCATATAGGGCCATGGTGAGGCGAGCCAGAATCGATGTCTGGCGCTTGTGATCACAAACAGGCCAGCTCCCAAGAGCAGAAAAATCCCGTGATATTTTGCCAGCAGAGCGAGGCCAGCACAGATCCCGCCCGCCAGCCAAAACAGGCCTGATGAGCCTGGCTGGCTCTCTGGTAAGGTCAAAAGGCAAAGTGCCCCGGCGAGAAGTGCGACAAGCAATGGACCATCAGGCAGTACGAATGTGCCATCACTGACTCCCAAAGCGGGGGCCAGAGTGAAGAGCAATGCTGCATAAAATCCTGATTTTGCGTCGAACAATCTCGCTGTGAGCAGATAGATCAAAACACTTGCGAAAGCGCTGAGACCAATGAAAGGCAGACGGACAACCAGTGCCGTTTCAGATCCCAATAATTTTGCAATGGCCCCGGTCAACCACCAGGCCAAGGGCGGGTGATCAAAGTAAGACCAATCAAATATTCGGCTGGTAGAGACGGTATAAGCCTCATCAATGCCCAGTCCCAATGAGCCCGCAAGCGTTAATCGCAACAAACTGGCAAGAACTATCAGGTAAATTAGAGCATGGACGGGCTTAAAGCTGGTTTGGGGTTTATCTTCTTTGGTGCGCAGCAGGGGGTTGATCAGTTTGGGCCTCCACAATCAGGCTGGGGGACATTGCTCTGAGGCTTTTGATTAGGCAAACCCCACCGACTTTGGCGAGCCGGGCATAAATCAAATTGCCAAGTTCGTCGCGAGTCAGATAAGTGCAAGAGAATATATAGCATTTTGCTCGGATTTGTCTGGATATTGAATGACCGTGCCTAGCCCGATCCTTACGCTTGTCATACCGACGTATAATGAGCGGCTCAATCTTAATGAGCTGGTTCGGCGTGTCGACATTGCCTTGCAAGACATCATCTGGGAAATGATCATTGTTGATGATGACAGCCCCGATGGAACGGCTGAATTTGCCAAATCCATCGCTAGGCGCGATCCGCGTATTCGTTGTATCCGGCGGGTCAATCGACGCGGCCTGTCGGGAGCTTGTATTGATGGCATATTGAGTTCTTCAGCGCCTTTCGTGGCGGTGATGGATGCTGATATGCAGCATGATGAAAGCATTCTGCCGCGCATGCTCGAGCGCTTGCAATCAGGTGAGTATGATCTGGTGATTGGCAGTCGCCATCAGGATGGCGGCTCGGCAGGCGATGGTTTTTCTGCTCGTCGTGCTGCGTTGAGTCTGCTGGCGATCAAAATTGCCCGCTGGGCGCTCAACACAGATGTCTCAGACATTACCAGCGGATTCTTTATGCTCAGGCGCGAAATTGTTGATGGTGTCGCGCCCGAGCTTTTGCCGAGTGGATTTAAAATTCTGGCAGACATTATCGGCTCGGTAAAGTCGCCGCTGCGGATCTATGAAATTGGTTATGTCTTTCGAGGGCGCATGGCGGGTGAATCCAAATTAGATATGAAAGTGGCGATAGATTTTCTTGGTCTGATCGTCAATAAGGTTACGCGTGGCCTTGTGCCCGTGCGTTTTATTCTCTTTGCTATTGTGGGCCTGTTTGGTGTGGGCGTGCATTTGGCCGTGCTTGGCCTTTTGGTCAGTCTGCCCGATATGAGCTTTTTGATTTCGCAGACCATTGCAACATTGGTGGCGATGACTACGAACTTCTTTATCAATAATGAGTTCACTTATCGCGATGCCAAGCTGCGCGGCTTTGCCTTATTCAAGGGGCTCTTGTTCTTCTATGCCGTGTGTAGCTTGGGCGCTCTGGCCAATGTTGGCGTTGGCACATGGATCTATCATTTCAATCGCATTTGGTGGATTGGCGGCCTGTCCGGCGCTTTGATGGGCTCTGTGTGGAATTATGCACTCAGCTCCATTCTGGTTTGGCGGCGTGGCGATTGATCTGAGCGCAGATACAAATCAAAAAAACGCCGGGCAGTTGAACTGACCCGGCGTCTTTATCTCTGGATGAAGGTGTTCTTCTAGCGCATACGCAAGATCACCGAGCGGTCATCAGCAACATCAGTTGCTTTGCGCAATTCATTGACGCGCTGGCTTGTTGTGCCTGTCGAGGCGCGATTACCCCAGGAGCTGCGCATGAAATTGACGACATCGGCAATTTCCTGATCCTTCAGCCAGGAGCGGAATTGCGGCATGCTGGGCACTTTGGGTCCATCATCATTGGCATTAGTTGCTGTGCCATTTAGGACAACACGAATGAGCGAGACGGGGTCTTTGTCGAGAATGGCCGGATTGCCAGCCAATGGTGGCATATTGGCATTCCCCAATCCATCCAAGCCATGGCAGGAGGCGCATTGACGCAGATAAGTCGTGGCGCCCGTGCGGCTTGTATTGCCAGCCTTTAGTTCATTGGTGACAGTTGCATTATAGACCCAGACCGGTTGCGCATGATCGGTGGCACTGGAGGGGATGGATTTGAGATATTTGGCCATCGCCTTGGTGTCGGCATCGGTCATATATTGAGTCGAATAAGCGACGACTTCATGCATGGTGCCGAAGGCCGAGCCAAATCGGCTGCTGCCGGTTTTCAGATAAGTGGCGAGATCTGCCTCGCTCCAACGGCCAAGGCCTGTATTGGCATCGCCGCGCAGATTTGGTGCCGACCAATTGTCGATCATTGCGCCGGACAGGAAATCAGGATCACGATGATCATAGGCCTTTTCCTGCTGGGCTATGCCGCGCGGTGTATGGCAAGCGCCGCAATGGCCCAGACCCTGCACCAAATAGGCACCCCGATTCCATTCCGCATCAAATTCGCGATTGGCAACATAGGGACCAGATTCGGTCATCACCGCATTCCAGATGCTGAGCGGCCAACGCATGTTCAACGGCCAGGCAATTTCAGGAGCTGAATTTCTCTGACGAACCGGCTTCACCTCTTTCATGAAGAAATCATAGAGAGACTTAATGTCCTCATCGCTGATCTTTGCATAAGAGGGATAAGGCATGGCGGGATAGAGCTGATGGCCATCTTTGGCGACGCCCTTACGCACAGCCTTGTCAAAATCTTCCAGCGTATAGCGACCAATGCCGGTATCAGCATCGGGGGTAATATTGGTGGAATAGATTACGCCCACAGGGGTCGCCATGCGCAGTCCGCCCGAATAGGGCACACCTTCCGACATGGTGTGACAGGCGATGCAATTGCCTGCGCGGGCCAGATATTCGCCTTTCGACAATTCCGCTGCCTGAGAAGAGGCGGTGCCCAGAGCACCGACAAGAGTCACGGCGGCAAATAGAAGTCTGGTGGGTTTCATGGTCTCTCCCAGTTCGAAATGCTTTTAGATTGAGTGTTTTTCTGGAACGTGGACAAGTTCAAGTCAACCCCGGCCTGTCCAAGGTCGGGGACCGGATCAAGGCCTAGCGGGCAGTCTGGCAGGCGCCGACGAAGAAGATTGAAGTTTTTCTATAAAAATCAAAGATGATGTGATCGTCATCGGGCATCAAGCTGGTTTTGCAGCTCGCTGGCAAAACGACGGATCTGATCGGCATTGCTGCCGAAATCATGGCGGCCATATCGGCTGGCCGATCTCACATCCACACGTGTTTGTCCCACCAGAGGCTTGAGCCGAATCGTCATATCCTGGGGCAGGGCCAACAAAAGGGTCTGGCTTACGACATCCAGATGCGCGATTCCGGTTCGCCCACCGGGTGGTGTCTGGTCAATCTGCCGCCACCCCAAAGCCAGCGTCGTTTGTTTGACCAGTTTCCAAGCGTCTTCAATTTCAAGGTCGAGCAAAATGGGCTGAATGTCCAAATAGGCGCCCCTTTGCTCATCGCGCAGAGTTTGCGGTTTGTCTTGCGGTATCTCCATGGACCTTTGAGCCATAGCGCTGGCCGAACGTGAAAAGGCCGGCGGATCGTTCAAATCAGTAGTGACATCGTTGAGCATGGGCAGTTGAAAGGCGATCAAAGCGAGATAGGCCGGAAAGCCAAGGAGAAGCAGGGCAATCAAACTGGCTGAAATCGCCTCGCCCAGTCCACGGCGGGCCTCTTGCCAAATCACAGTCAGGGCTGCCCCGGCCAGCAAGAGTGCAAAACAGGCCAGCAAGAGGCCTGCAGAGAAGACACTTAGAGCGGCTTCCATTTCAACTTTATGAGTATGGGCAAGGCCAAGACCAAAGGCAGATGTAGCCCAGGCGAAAACGGCCAGCCGCCTGCTCCAGATCGCCAGCTGCGAATAAGGCTCTTCAAGGATCAGGCGTCGCATAGGCTTTGCCTTTTTGAGTTCGCCGGGTGAAGGAGATCCGGTGTCAGATCGGAATTCTCAGGCTGGCTCGCAAGCCACCCAAAGAACTCACTCCCAATTCTATGTCACCCCCATGTGCACGGGCAATGTCACGTGCAATGGCAAGGCCAAGACCAGAGCCGCCCTCATCCTGATTGCGCGCTTCGTCGAGACGAAAAAAGGGACGGAACACATCTTCGCGGCGCTCGGCAGGTATGCCCGGCCCATCATCATCGACATGAATTGTAAACCAGCGCAGATCACGTTCGGCAAGGATGGACAGTCTCTCGCCATATTTCTGCGCATTTGAGATCAGATTGACCAGGCAGCGTTTGAATGTATCGGGACGCACCGTCACCATCATATCACCACGGAAGGTCAATTGAGTCTTATTGCCGTGACGCTCTGCATCTGTCTTGAGCTCTTCGAGAAGAACACGCATGTCTGTTGGGGCTGAGGGCTCGATACTATCACCGCGCGCGAATGCCAGATAGGCTTCGAGCATTTGCTGCATTTCCTCGACATCTTTATGCAATTCGTCAAATTCTGCGTTCTCGCCAATCAGGGCAAGTGACAATTTAAAGCGGGTTAGGATCGTGCGTAAATCATGACTAACGCCATTGAGCATTGCGGTGCGTTGCTCCATCGCTCGTTCAATGCGACGACGCATTTCCATAAACGCATAAGCCGCCTGTCTGACTTCCCGCGCGCCATGGGGACGAAAATCGGCATCGCGGCCTTTACCAAAATCTTCTGCAGCTTTGGCCAGGCGCAGAATAGGTCTGATCTGATTGCGCAAAAAGGCAATTGCCACAGCCACCAGCACTAATGACGTGCCCAGCATCCAGACGATGAAAATATGCGAATTGGAGGCATAAGCGGCATTGCGATTAACAAGGACACGTAAAACAGCATCATCGAGTAAGAGGCGAATTTCGACCAGATTGGATCGCCCGACGGTGTCGATCCAGAAGGGGCGACGAATCTGGGTCGATAATTCGCGCGAAAGGGCATTGTCGAGCAGCGAGAAAAACGGTTTAGGCAGATTGGCTGGCAAAGGCTCGCCGGGCAATAATTCAATCTCAATACCAAGCCGGCGCGAAGCAATTTTGGCGAGAGTGTCGAAAGCCTGCGGGCTGGGATCGCTTTGATGCAAATCGATCAGAGCGGAAATATCCTGCACCACATCGGCCGAGAGACGAAAGGTTACAAGCTGCCAGTGCCGTTCCATGAAAGTGTAGGTGATCACAGATTGCAGGATCACCATAGGCAGAATGACTATGAGAACCGAGCGGGCATAAAGGCCCTTAGGCAGCCAATTGGCAATGCGGCGTGTACCCTCCTGCCAGAGGGCTTTGGGTTTGTTTAGATAGGCGGGAAACGCTGTCATATTCGTTCCTGCGCCCGCGCCATCAGCGGTCTATGACCAGACGATAGCCGGCTCCACGTGCGGTTTGCAAATAAACGGGATTAGAGGAGTCCATTTCAATCTTGCGACGCAAACGGGTGATTTGCATGTCGATGGTGCGTTCGCTGCTCATGCTAGACTCTCCTGCCAAAGCCTCGCGCGAGACAGGTTCACCGGGATTTTCGGCTAAAAGACGCAGCATTTCTCGCTCGCGTTCCGACAGACTGATAATCTCGTCCCCCCGTCTTAATTCGCCACGATCTCGCTGGAATATAAAGGGACCAAAACATAAGGCCGGAGCAGGTTCCGGCTTGTCGTTTCGTGAATTTGTCCGGCGCAGAATGGATGCGATGCGCAAGGATAATTCTTTGGGTGCAAATGGCTTGGTCAGATAATCATCGGCGCCGACTTCCAGTCCCCGCACGCGATCAGAGGCCTCTGCCCGCGCGGTGAGCATGAGAATGGGCACGTCCGAGCTTTGCCTGAGCCAAGCGGCAAATTCGAGGCCGCTTTCGCCGGGCATCATCACATCCAGCACGATGAGATCAAACTCGAGCGAGCGCAGATGATGGCGTGCTTCCTGTGCTGTCCCGGAAGTTGTTATCCGATAGCCCTGTTTGGTCAGATAGCGCCCCATTAGCCCGCGAATACGGCGATCATCATCTACCAAAAGAAGATGAGCGGCATCATCCGCAATCGGCTCGAAGGATTGAGCGGCGCTGTCTGTGCTCATGTCCCGGCTCTTGTCTTGCCATTGGGATCGTTCCAGGTGAGGGCCGCAACCTGCTCGCGCTCGCTCGGGTCAATCATAGCCAGCAAAAATTCAATCATTGAGCTGCGCGCTCCTTCGGGCAATTCGGCCAGAGCCCTAGCAAAGCGCCGCGATTGGACATTAGCCAGCTCATTGGCGAGGCGTCGGCCTTTGGGGCTGGTGAATAATTGGCGTTTTCGCCGATCACTCGTGCCCGGACGGGCTTCGACATAGTTGAGGTCCAGCAATTCTTTCAACACGCGATTGAGACTTTGCTTGGTGATTTTCAATATGTCGAGCAATTCGGCAATGGTCAGGCCAGGATGGCGATTGACGAAATGTAAAACGCGATGATGGGCCCGCCCAAAGGCCATACTCTCTAAAAGTCTGTCTGCATCCCCGACAAAGTCACGATAGGCAAAAAACAAAAGTTCGATCAAATCGAACATGGGCTGATCGGCCGAGGGGGCCCCCGCTTTCAACAGTCGTTTTGATTGCAGGGCTGATTCCATTCAAGCTAAGCCTTATTTAAGTCAGCGATGTTGACATATTTCAGCTTGCTTGTTATTCGTCAAGAGAGCAAGTTGAACAGCCTGCCGTTCAGTTTGGTGGGGCATTCTCATTTGTTCGGCCTGAGCCTATGTTTTTTGCGGGTATTTTTCGCCCCCACATTGCTCAGTGTCTCATCCGGACGGTTCGCCAAGGAGCAAGAAATGTCAGGTTTGTCATTCGACCAGCGCGATGGTTTCATCTGGATGAATGGCAAAATCGTTCCCTGGACCGATGCTAAGCTGCATGTTCTGAGCCATGGCCTGCATTATGGCTCTTGCGTGTTCGAAGGCGAGCGCGCTTATGGCGGCAAGATTTTCAAGATCACCGAGCATTCCGAGCGCTTTCGGCGTTCTGCTGAAATTCTGGATTTCGAAATTCCCTATTCTGTCGCCGAGCTTGATGCGGCCAAACAATTGGTCGTTGAGAAGAACGGCTTCACCTCTTGCTATGTGCGCCCCGTCGCCTGGCGCGGTAGCGAGATGATGGCCGTTTCGGCACAGAATGCGACCATTCATGTCGCCATTGCTGTCTGGGACTGGCCCAGCATGTTTGATGTCAACGAGAAGATGCGCGGCATTCGTCTCGACATTGCCGAATATCGTCGTCCCGATCCGGCAACGGCTCCGTGCAGATCAAAGGCTGCTGGCCTTTACATGATCTGCACCATTTCCAAACATCGCGCCGAGCGCCGTGGCTATGCTGATGCACTCATGCTCGATTGGCAGGGTCGTGTGGCCGAATGCACGGGCGCCAATATTTTCTTCACCAAGGACGGTGAGATTCATACGCCGATTGCCGATTGCTTCCTGGATGGCATTACGCGCCAGACCGTGATTGCGCTGGCCAAACGTCGTGGCATTAAGGTGATTGAACGGCGCATCATGCCCGAAGAATTATCCGGTTTTGAAGAATGTTTCTTGTGCGGGACGGGGGCTGAGGTCACGCCTGTGTCAGAGGCTGGTCCCTATAAATTTACACCGGGTAAAATCTCGCGCACGCTCATTGATGATTATACCGCCGAGGTGAATGGTCATCCGGCGATTGCAGGCTGAGTTTAAGTCTGTTCCCAACGCGCAGCGGCTTGATCGTCGTGATCCTTGGCGCTGACCCAATCGCCAATCGTGCCATCGCGCTTATGTTCCTTCTTCCAAAAGGGAGCGCGTGTCTTCAGATAATCCATCAGAAATTCAGCCGATTCAAATGCCGCTTGCCGATGGGATGAAGCGGTGATCACCAGCACGATCTGATCGCCCGGATTCATGCGGCCATAGCGATGGATGACGGTGATGCCCAGAAGCGGCCATCGCGCTTCAGCCTGTGCTACAACACGGGCGATTTCTTCCTCTGCCATGCCGGGATAATGTTCCAGCTCCAAAGCGCAGAGTGCCGCATTCTCATCCCGGCATAGGCCGGTGAAAGTGACAATGGCCCCGACATCAGAGCGGCCTTGCGAGAGACGTTGCATTTCAAGGGCAATGTCGAAAGTCTCTTGCTGAATGCGGATGATTGTCTGCTTTGTCACGATCAGCCTCAGCCACCTGTCATGGGAGGAAAAAAGGCAATCTCACGCGCATCTTTGATCAATGTGTCATGTTTGACATGGGTGCGGTCAATGGCAACGCGGATGATCTGCGGCTTTTCGAAGGCATAGGCATATTCCTCGCCCTTTTCGCTCAGCCAGCTGATGAGATCAGCTACATTGCTGACATGGGCGGGAGGATTAATCTCCTCCTCCGCATGGCCAATGCGCTCACGCACCCAGGCAAAATAGACTGCTTTCATGTCTCAATCTTCCGCTACATGTTTCCAGCCAGCCCGGAAATAATCCCAGCCTGTATATAGGGTGAGGATAGCGGAAATCACCAGCAAGAAAATGCCAATGGCACTTGTGCCGGGCAAGACCACTTCTCCGGCCGGGCCTGCAATCAGAAAGCCGATGGCGATCAATTGCAAAGTTGTCTTCCATTTCGAGACAGTCGAGACCGGAACGGAGACGCGTAATTCGGCGAGGAATTCCCGCAATCCTGAGACCAGAATTTCACGTGCCAGGATCACAACGGCGGCCCAGATCCAGATTCCGGTGATCATGCCATTTGCAACCAGCATGAGCAGGCAGGCGGCGACGAGTAATTTATCCGCAATAGGATCAAGCATGCGGCCTAGCGAGGATTGTTGATCGAGCGCTCTTGCCAGATAGCCGTCGAAAAAATCGGTAATTCCGGCAATGGCGAATATCGCCAGCGCCAGCCAGCGCACCCAATGCAGCTCGGGCCAGAACAGGAGCCATGTGACCACAGGTACCGCGAGAACGCGGCCATAAGTCAATAAATTCGGCAGGGTCCAGTGCCGCCGCGGCAGGTGCATTTTGTCGCTCATCATTCAGGCAAGGAACAGTCTTGCGGGCCGGACGTCAATAGCCCATTGGCATTGTGAACCTTTATCCTTTGCTCAGGCCTTGGGATTGAAATGGTCAAATATGAGTCTGGCACTTGCGGCATTGATTCCGGGAACCTTTTCCAGATCGGCCAAAGAGGCTCTGGAAATGGCTTTGGCTGTCCCGAAGGCATGGAGCAAAGCGCGTTTGCGCACGGGGCCGATGCCGACGATCTCGTCGAGCGGGTTTTTAGTGAAATCCTTTTTGCGGCGGGCGCGATGCGTGCCTATAGCAAAGCGATGGGCCTCATCGCGAAGACGCTGGACAAAATATAGGGCTGGATCCCGCGGAGCCAGTTTGAAGGCTGGGCGGCCTGGCAGATAAAAATCTTCGCGCCCGGCATTGCGATCGGGCCCTTTGGCAATGGAAGCCAATTCCACATCATTGATGCCCAATTCTTCCAGAATGGAACGTGCGGCCTCAAATTGTCCTCGACCGCCATCGATCAGGATTAGATCCGGCCTTGAGGGAAAGACATCGGGATCGGCGCTGTCATCGGTTTCGCTGGATTCTATAACAGGGTTGGTAGCCGCGTCTGTAGTGGATTCAGTTTTGGTCAGGCGCAAAAAGCGCCGACGCAGCACTTCGCGCATCATGCCATAATCATCGCCGGGGGTGATATCAGTGCTTTTGATGTTGAAGGTTCTGTAATGGGCTTTCATAAAGCCGCCGGGGCCTGCGACAATCATGCCGCCAACAGCATGTGTGCCCATAATATGCGAATTGTCATAGACCTCGATGCGACGCAGTTTGCGATCTATACCAAAGGCTTGTGCGAGTGCGGCGAGCAGACGCTCTTGCGTCAATTGATCGGATAATTTGCGCGCCAAAGCCTCTTTGCCGTTTTGTTCGGCATGTTCAACCAATTCACGCCGCTCGCCTCTTTGCGGAACGAGAATTTCGATTTTATGGCCGGCGCGCACTGTAAGAGCTTGAGCGAGCAAATCACGGGTCTCGATATTTTGCGAGAGCAGAATGAGCCGGGCGGGGGGCTTGTCGGCATAGAATTGTGCGAGGAAGGAATCGAGCACTTCTGCTGCAGTCAAAGAGCGATCAGCTCTTGGGAAATAAGCTTTATTGCCCCAATTTTGATAGGTGCGGAAAAAGAACACTTCAATACAAAAATGTCCTGCTTCTTCGACAATGGCAAAGACATCTGCCTCCTCTGTGTTGCGCGGATTAATGCCCTGTGAGCCTTGAATGGAGGAAAGCGCGGCGATGCGATCGCGCAAACGCGCTGCGCGTTCAAATTCAAGATGGTCTGCAGCCTGCGTCATATCCTTGGCAAGGGTATTGCGCACGGCTAGACTTTTCCCATTGAGAAAGTCGCGGGCCTCGTCCACCAGCGTTTGATAATCTTGAGGCGGAATCTCATTGGTGCAGGGGCCGGCGCAGCGCTTGATCTGATGTTGAAGGCAGGGCCTGGTGCGATTTTCAAAATAGGTATCGCTGCAAGATCGTAAAAGAAAGGCGCGTTGCAGTGCGTTGAGTGTGTGGTTGACGGCCCATGTATTGGCAAAGGGGCCAAAATAATCACCCTTGCGATTGCGTGCGCCGCGATGTTTGACCAATTGCGGGGCGGGATGATCTGCGCTGAGCAAAATATAGGGAAAGGATTTGTCATCGCGCATCAACACATTGAAGCGCGGTTTCATTTGCTTGATGTAATTGGCTTCGAGCAGCAGCGCTTCCGTCTCGGTCTGCGTCGAGACAAAGATCATGGATTGGGTCAGGCTGATCATGCGGGCAATGCGATTGGAATGCCCATTGGTCCTTGTATAGCTTGCGACGCGTTTACGTATATTGCGCGCCTTGCCGACATAGAGCACTTCGCCCGTAGATCCGATCATGCGATAGACGCCCGGGCTGGTCGGGCAATCTTTCATATGCATTCGGATAATTTCCACGCCGGTCTGAACGGCATTGGGCTGTGCCTCGGCCTCATCTTCTGCCGCACTCAGATCAAGCTCGATGTCGGCTTCGCTTTCGTCGCTCTCCTCCTCTGGCTGGTCTGCCTCGGGCAAATCGGGCGCGTCATTGTTTGGATTCGCCTCACTTTGATGCGGAGGAAGAAGCTTAGGGCTTGGCGAGGAATCAGCCTGGGAAGGGGTGACGCGCGGGGGACGGCTCATGACCAGAACCTAGGCTCGGGTGGGGCGCATTTCAACTCGGGCCGGCTTGTGGCTCCAGTCAGCCCCCTCTCAACTGAGGTTAAGCTTTTAAAAACAATGGTTCATAGGCTTATCTGGACCTGACTTTGAAAACCCATTAGCTTGCCACGATCAGCCGTGGGTGCAGATTGGGTGCTCTGCGGAGAGGTTTCTATGTCTTATTTATTATCTCGATTGCAATTGATCAGCGGAGCCATTTTGCTCTGCGCGCTGATGGGCTGTGGCCAATCCGACCTCATGGGGCAAGGTGAGATCGCTGTTGCGCCAGCTCAACAGGCCAATCTGCCCATTCTAAGTCCCTATCCGGCGCGTGTGGTGCTTACCAGTGTCGAGGGGCCACCGGTCAATCAATCTGGAAAAGTCACCCAGCGCATAGAGAGTGCGGCGCTTGCTCATCAAGTGCAGCTCATCAAAGGCGCGCAGGCTGATTATTTTGTGCGCATGTATATGGCCACCAATTCTTCCGATTCCGGAGCCAGCCTCACTTATGTTTGGGATGTTTTTGATGCTCAAAAGCGGTTTCAGCGCCGTCTGGAGGATCGCATTGCGATTGCGGGCACGAATAGCGCAATTTTATGGACGCAAATGGATGAGCCAATGCTGAATCTGCTGGCTGAACGCTGCGCGAGTGATCTGGCCAGTTTTCTGGCCCAGACACCCGAAGCAAGGGCTGGCCAGGGTCAGGCGCAGATGGGTGGATCAGCCTCAATGGCCGATGTGGCGAGGGGCGGGGCTTCACTTGGGCCCAATTTAGGCTTTGCTGCCCCGCGCTAAAGCTAGTTGCGGGCCCTCGCAGAGTCTCACAATCTCAATTCAGTGGATGAGTTTCAGACGCAACGTCTTGATGTTGTTCAAGGCTCTCAACGCTGCTAAGAGCCATCCCAGACTTGGCGTTGACGAGGCATAGTTATGGCGGAAGCAATCAAAATTCTCTCGGGCAATTCCAATCGGGCTTTGACGGAGGGGATTGCTGCCTATTTGGGCCTCCCGCTGACCAAGGCGCAAGTGCGTCGTTTTGCCGATATGGAAATTTTCGTCGAAATTCAGGAAAATGTCCGCGGCAAAGATACTTTCATCATTCAGTCCACATCCTTTCCCGCCAATGATCATTTGATGGAATTATTGATCATGACGGATGCGCTGCGTCGCTCCTCAGCAAGACGAATCACAGCCGTGGTGCCTTATTTTGGTTATGCTAGGCAGGATCGTCGGGCCTCCGGTCGCACACCCATTTCGGCCAAGCTCGTTTCCAATCTGATTACCAGAGCCGGTGTCGATCGCGTGCTGACGGTTGATCTGCATGCGGGGCAGATTCAGGGATTCTTTGATATTCCAACGGATAATTTGTTTGCAGCCCCTGTGATGGTGCGGGATATCAAGGATAATCTGGATACACGCAATGCCATGGTCGTTTCACCTGATGTTGGCGGCGTCGTGCGTGCCCGTGCACTTGCCAAGCGCATTGATGCGCCTTTGGCGATTGTCGACAAACGGCGCGAGCGGGCTGGTGAATCCGAAGTGATGAATATTATTGGCGATGTTTCGGGACGCAGCTGCATTCTTGTTGATGACATTGTCGATTCAGGTGGCACTTTGTGTAATGCGGCAGAAGCCTTGCTCGCCAAGGGAGCCAAGGAAGTTTATGCCTATATCACCCATGGTGTCTTGTCGGGCGGGGCTGTGGCACGCATTGCCTCATCAAAGCTCAAGCAATTGGTGATCACCGATTCCATTCAGGCGACCGAATCTGTCAAAGCTGCTCACAATATCAAAGTAATTTCCATTGCCCCGCTGATGGGCGAGGCGATTGCGCGTACGGCCAAGGAAGAAAGCGTCTCGAGCCTGTTCGACTAAACCCAATGCAGCTTTAGAAGCGCAGATTGGCACCCGCACGCAGCAGATTGGTATTGGGCGTGACAGCTATGGCATTGGCTGGCGTGTTATAGGTCAGGCTGTTGAAATTATAACGCAGGAATTCGGCGCGTAGCGAGACCGATTTCGTCACAGCCAGTTCAGCGCCAGCGCCAAAGACAGTGCCTTTGTTCGTCTTATTGTCCGAGCCAGTGTTGGTGCTCAGCGAAGAGGTCGAATAAGCATAGCCCATCGTGCCATAGGCTAAAAGATCGCCAAACACCCAGCCCGCTTTTACGCGGAGGGATGAAAGAAACTTTTGCTGAAAAGTGAGGGTGGATAGCGAACCTGATTTGATGCCGGAGGTCAGCACATCGGCTTCAGCCCCACCCATGAGGCGGCTGGATTGGAAGTGATAGCCAATATGTGCGCCCCCAATCAGACCGGAGGTGTTGACCTGTCCTGCGCTGCCAAGCCCCGCGCCGACATCCACACCCAGATTGACTCCGGAAAAATCGGTAATGCCAAGGCTGGAGCTGCTCGAAAAGCTCGAACTGCCCATTAAATCGGGATCAGCAGCAAAGGCCTGGTTGGCGTAGCTCAGGGTCAGGCAGAACAGGGGAAGGATCAGGCGATTGGGGCTCATGACCACCTCGATTGATTAAGTCATTCATAATATAGACCTTTTATCAAATCTGGGGATGAACTCCTGGTGCTATGGCTAATCAAGGGTTAACGAGCCCGCTTTAGCTGCGACTGAGCCAGTCCGAGACTTGCGAGAGGGCGGGGGCGCTTGTATAAAGCGCTCGCGTCCGTTTCCGACACCCCTGGAGGCGAGGGCGCTTTTTAGCGGCCGCATGTCTGCGGCCGTTCGCATTGAAAGGACCATACTATGGCAGCGATTAAGCAACTCGCGGCCACGGTCCGCAGCGGGACTGGCAAGGGGGCCGCCCGCAGCGTACGCCGTGAAGGCCGTGTACCAGGTGTCGTTTATGGTGGTGGCGAAGCGCCTCTGCCGATCGTACTGGATTACAAGACAATCAATCAGCTCATCTATGCTGGCCACTTCCTGACCACGATTTTCGAAATCGATCTGGGCGGGCAGAAGGTGCGCGCTATTCCGCGCGATTATCAGCTCGATGTTGTGCGCGACACGCCTTTGCATGTCGATTTCCTGCGCCTGAAGGCTGGAAGCACAGTGCGTGTTGAAGTGCCGTTGCATTTCATCAATCAGGATACATGCCCGGGCATTAAGAAGGGCGGAACGCTCAATATTGTGCGTCACGCTATTCCCATGCGTGTTCCCGCCGATGCTATTCCCGATGTGATGACCGTTGATCTGGGAGCGCTCGACTTCCATGATTCCGTGAACATTGCCTCTATGAAATTGCCTGAGGGTTGCCGTCCTTTGCTGCATGAGCGCGATTTCACCATCGTCACTATCACGGCTCCGCCAAAGTCGAAGGAAGAAGCGGCTCCTGCTGCTGCGGCGGCTCCTGCTGCTGCTGCCAAGGCTGCTCCGGCCAAGAAGTAATTTCAAATTTTCCGCACCCTCTTTTGCGAGGGTGCGGAGCCTTCCTCTTGCAAGGGCTCGCGCATGTTGCTGCTTGTAGGCCTTGGCAATCCCGGCAAGACTTATGCGGGCAATCGCCATAATATTGGCTTTATGGCGATTGATGCGATCGCCCGGATTGGCCGCTTCCCACCTTTTCGTTCGCGCTTTCAGGGGCTGACCAGTGAGGGGCCGATTGGAGCAGAGCGCGCCATTCTCCTGCAACCGACAACTTATATGAATGAGTCAGGCCGTTCGGTCGCTGAAGCAATGAAGTTTTTCAAAATTCCGCTCGAAAATATCATCGTCTTTCATGATGAGTTGGATTTGCCTGCGTCCAAATTGCGCATGAAGGCGGGCGGTGGGCATGGCGGTCATAATGGCTTGCGTTCGATTTCATCGCATCTGGGTGATGGATATCGACGCGTGCGGTTGGGCATTGGCCATCCTGGCAATAAAGACATGGTCCATGATTATGTGCTGAAGGATTTCAGCAAAGCTGATCAGCAATGGGTTGATCGGCTCTGTGATGAAATTGGCCATCATATTGCGCTGCTGGCCGAGGGGAGAGATGCGCAATTTCAAAACAAGATTCATCTGGCTATGGAGGCCGCAGGATTTGGCGAGCCCAAGAAAAAAAATAATGAGCCCAAGAAAAAGAATGATGAAACCAAGATAAAACTTGGCGAAGATAAAATCCCCGCTAAATCCTGATCATTCAAGCCTTGATATTAGGTCTGCATCTGTGAGCCAGACTCTGTGTCAGAGATTTTGCGTTTAGAATTGCTTGCTGAAAGGGCCTTTGTCGGTTGTGATCTCAATTGCCTTCACGCCATCGCAGCCTTCCAGTTCGACGGTTTTGCCCGCCGCAAGTGCAATGGGCATGGGCTTGGGTTTAATTTCGCAGGCCCCGCCATTGGCTTTGATTGCAGTGATCGAAACGGCTTCACTGAGAGATTTAATATTGATCATGTCGGCATAGGTCAGGCAGTCGCCATAATTGGCGTAAACACAGACCTGATAAATACTCACTTCAAGATTGGCCTGCTGTGCTTCGGCAAGGCCAGGAACAAAAAAACCAAGAGCGCAAATTGCAAGTGCGATATAAAATCTGTTTAGCATGGCTATTTCCTTTGATTTCCGGTTTAGCGTTCAAGTGCCTTGGCGGCTTTTTGCATGATGTCGGGTGGATAGCTGGAAAATTTATACAATAGAGCTTGCACGACATCGGGGGTGACCGGATCAATCTCTATGCCGGTCTTTTGCGCTTCTTCGAGAAATTCCTTGTCCTTCATCATATCAAAGAAAGCATTGCGCAGAGCTGCCAATCTGTCAGTGGGAATGGCAGGCGGGCCCATAATCGGGCGAGCGAGCATCAGGGGCGCGAAATGCGCCTCCATGATCTGGCGTTGTTCATCGGTTTTGGCGAAGTCAAAGACGCTGGGCACATCGCCGAATGTGGTCATTTTCTTAGCGCCCATTTGCACGACAATTTTCATGCGGCCACTTTTCACATCATCGGCATATTGCGTATTGATCGAAGAGGTGAAGAGGGCGCATGTGCCATTCACCTCGCCGCGCGCCATGGCCAGATTGATCTCGCGCGAGCCAGGATAGCCGGCAACGACATCAATATTGACGCCGAGCACATTTTTCAAAATCATCGGATGTTGAAAGGTGATGGCCGCAGGTGCACCGCCACCGATGATGGATTTTGTTTTGAACATCTCTTCGAAGGTGGTCGGCACGCCGGGCGACACCCACATGCCGCAATGCGACACATCCTGCGACATGGAGCCTAGCCAGGAATATTTGCGCGCATCAAATTTTGCGGCGGTATTGCCAAACAAGGGCTCCATCAAAACGCTGGAGCCAAACAGTCCAACAACCGTGCCATCAGCAGGTGCCGAATTATAAAGATAATTGGCCGCGAGCATGGAGCCGGCACCAGGCATGGAATTAACCACTACCGTGGGGTGGCCGGAAAGGAAGCGACCATAATGGCGGGCAAAAATGCGCGCATAGGCATCATAGCCACCACCCGGCGGATAGCCGCTGACGAATGTAAAAGTCTTGCCTTTGTAGAAATCCTCAACCGGATCGGCCAAAGCGGGGGCGTGGGCCAGAACAGCGGCCGCAATCAGGCCTAAATGCAAGGTTTTCATTTCGACTCCCCATTGCCTCATCTGTCTTTATTAAAAGACTAGCGCGAATTGGGCCGGGGTGAAATGATTTTGCTTCGTGCCGATTAGATTGCCGATCAGGCGGCGTCCTTCTGGGCGCAGCACTTCTTATATTTGAGGCCAGAGCCGCAGGAGCAGGGATCATTGCGGCCGGGCTTTTTGTCTTTCACAGCTGGTTTTGGCTTGCGATTGGCAGCCTCGACAAAGAGCCAGCGGCCTGTGGCCGGTTCAAAGCGGAAGCGTGAGCGCTCCCTATGT